>JAICWB010000249.1 GCA_025935035.1 Terriglobales bacterium | reverse complement strand
GATATCGAGGGCCTCAATTGTTACTTGCGCCTTAATTGGGTTCCCGCGCCTTACACTCTCGCGAAAGGCATCGAAAAACTTCTTCCCGGACACATGCTCGAGTGGCGCAACGGCGATATCACCATCGCGCCCTATTGGGGGCTGAAGCCGCAGCTCAATCAATCACTGACTGTCGAGGATGCCACCGCGGAACTCGACTCTCGCCTTCAGCAATCCGTCCGCGAACACCTCGTCTCAGACGTGCCGCTTGGCGTGTGGGCCAGCGGCGGACTCGATTCTTCCACCATCCTGCATTACGCCAGCGCTGCCAGTTCCAAACCGCTCAACACTTTTTCCGTCACTTTCCGCGGACGCAGCTTTGACGAGAGTGAGTACATCCAGCAAGCTGCTGAACACTACGGCACGAATCACACCGAGTTCGATCTCAGCACAGACATAGACATCCAATCGGCCATCGCCGCCTTTGCTTATTACTCTGACGAACCCAGTGCCGACGCCGGCGCGCTTCCCGTCTGGTTCCTCGCGAAGATGAGCCGCGAGCACGTTACTGTCGCGTTAAGCGGCGAGGGAGCCGACGAACTCTTCGGCGGATACCTCACTTACCGCGCCGACCAACTCGCCGAGTCCGCCCGTAAATATCCCGCCGGTTTACGCCGCGCCGCGCTTGCTGCCATGAGTCTCTGGCCGGTCTCAGACGACAAGATCAGTTTGGAATACAAAGTGAAGCGCTTCCTGCGTGGCTCGCTGATGCGCCCCGAAGAAGCGCACATCTACTGGAACGGCACGTTCACTGAAGAAGAGAAGCGCGACATCTTCACCGCAGCGGACGAGCACGCGCTAGACGGAATCCTGGCGCATATGAACATCGGCAGTGGCCTCAACCGCTACATGTTCTTCGACCAGCGCTACTACCTCACGGACGACATCCTTTATAAGGTTGATCGCATGAGCATGGCGCATTCGCTCGAAGTACGGCCGCCGTTTCTTGACCACCGCATCGTGGAGTTCGCTGCGTCACTTCCCCGGGACCTCAAGATCCACGGCTCAGAATTAAAGTTCATTCTTCGTCATCTCATGCGAGACAAGTTGCCGAAGGCCATTCTCACTCGCCCCAAGATAGGCTTTGACATTCCAGTGCATGACTGGCTCCGCACCATCTTGCGTCCTCTCTTGCTGGAAACTTTGAGCGAAGAAGCTGTCCGAGACAGTAAAATCTTCCGTTGGCACGCGATAGAGAAACTCATCAATGATCATTTGGAACGTCGAGCCAATTCTGGTTATCAACTTTGGGGGCTGCTGACATTATTCCTGTGGATGAAACGATGGAACATTCAGACGGCTCCCGCGACAGAACCGTCAGCAACGGAAGCAAAGTCTCGCGTGCCTATCTTGACCTAGTCGTCATCCTCTTTGCGGCGGCGATTTTCATCGGCTGCATCATCAGCCCGCCGCACTTGATGGATGACGTGGATTCGGTACAAGCCACTATTGCCGCCAACATGCTGCATTCGCATGATTGGGTCACCGCCCGGCTCGACGGCGTAACTTATCTTGAGAAATCCCCGCTGATCTATTGGACGATGGCCTCTTCCTACGCCATCTTCGGCGTGCGCGATTGGGCAGCGCGCTTGCCCCTGGCATTGCTGGTCGTTGTCCTCTGTTGGCTGACCGCGCGCTTCAGCGCATGGGCTTTCGCCAATACCGCTGGGCTTTATTCGGGACTGTCCATCGCCACCTGCGTCGGATTATTCCTGTTCACCCGCATCCTTATTCCGGATGCGCAACTCACGCTAGTCATCGCACTCGCGATGTGGTCATTTTTGCGTGTGATGGACGAAGCCGAAGCTCATCCGCGGACCTGGGCTGCGGTCTTTGCCGCGTCACTCGGTGTGGGATTGTTGCTCAAAGGACTGATCTCAGTGGTTTTCCCCATCGGCGGCATCATTGTCTATCTAGCGATCACGCGGCAGCTCTTCTTGTGGAGCGCATGGAAGAAGCTGCGCCCGTTTTCCGGCATCATCATTCTTCTGCTCATCGCCGCGCCGTGGCACATCCTTGCTGCTGTGCGCAATCCACCCTTCTTTGTTTTCAGCATGCACAGCGGACCCGGAGATTACAAGGGCTTCCTCTGGTTCTATTTCATGAACGAGCACGTGTTGCGCTTCCTCAACATGCGCTATCCGCGCGACTATGACACGGTGCCGCGCCTGCTCTTCTGGTCCTTGCATCTCGTCTGGCTCTTCCCGTGGAGTTTCTACTTCCCTGCGATCGCTCGCCTGAAGTTTCAACCGGCCGACCGTGCCGGCCGCACACGCCTCCTCGCTCTCTGCTGGATCGGCTTCGTGATGGTTTTCTTCACCTTCTCCACCACACAGGAGTACTACTCGCTTCCGATCTACCCCGCGCTGGCGTTACTAATCGGTGCAGCTATGGCGAGCAAAGACGTGAAGACGGCTCGCTGGGTGCAATGGGGAACTAAGGGAGTAGCGATCACCTCACTGCTGGCGTTGCTCGCGATCGCCTTCATCTTGTTTGACACGCGCCACGTCCACGCTGTGGGTGAGATTGCATCTTCGCTCGAACAGAATCCAGACATGTACACCCTGTCGATGGGACATATCGGCGACCTCACCTTGCGCTCGTTCGCTTTCTTGCGTGTGCCCTTGGTCATGGCTGGAATCGCTTTCATCGTTGGCATGATCGGTGCATGGAGATGGAGTGACCGGCGCAAGCAAGCTGCCCTTGCCCTCGCCTGCATGATGGTGCTTTTCTTCCATGCGGCGCGGGTGGCCATGGTTTCATTTGACAATTACCTCGGCTCGTATCCGCTCGCCACAGCACTCGAATCCGCGCCCGTCGGGCAACTCATCGAAGCTGATACCTATTACTCATTCTCATCCGTCTTCTTCTACACCAACCGCACGGCGCTATTGGTCAATGGCCGATATAACAACCTCGAATACGGCTCCAACGCCCCGGGTGCGCCGCAAATCTTCATCGGCGACAAAGAATTCACACAACTTTGGACTTCACCGCAGCGATGCTATCTGCTGCTTTATGGCACCAGCGTTCCGCACTACCAGTCGCTTGTAGGCGCAGAACGCATGCACGTGGTGAAGGAGTCTGGCGGAAACTTCCTAATGACCAATCAACCTTGAAATGTACCGCCGGCGTCTCGCCGGCTGTCGCGAGGGCGTCTTCGCCCTCGCCTCGGTGCTCAACCCTTGCAGTCCGCCATCCCCAACTTCAATTGCTACAATACTGCTGCTTTCCTTATCAATGAAACCCTTCCTCATTTCATCGGCAGCTTTGTGCGGCCTCGCTCTCGCTGGCTGCGGCACACCCGGCGCTCCCCAGCCCCCATCTCTGCGTCTGCCCAAGCCGGTTTCTGATCTACAAGCCATTCGCAAAGGCGACGACGTGTACCTGCGTTGGACCGTGCCCACTAAGACCAGTGACAATGCCACCATCCGCTCCGGTGGTTTTGGCGACACCCGCATCTGCCGAGGATTCGTGACCGAACAACCCGATACCTGCCGGGACATCGCCGCGAACATCGCGACCAAAGCTGATTCTGCCGGCGCGCAGACCGCTGTCGATCACATCACCGACCGGCTTGGCGGCAATCGCGACTTTCTTTCGTACACGGTGAAAGTGAACAATGACAATGGACGCAACGCGGGCCCATCGAACGCTGTGATCGTCTTCGTTGCTCCCAGTCTGCCCGCGCCAGCGGAGCTGAAGGCGCAACTCAACGCAAAAGAGATCGATCTTACCTGGCAAGGTTATGAATTACCTTCCTCGGCAAACTTGAAGGCTCAGTATTTCTATCGCGTAAAACGCTCGCTGAAAGATCCGGATTCCAGGCGGCTCGTGGAGACCACAATAGCTGAGCTGCCCGCCGTTCCCGGCGCCTCGTCTTATAGCGACCATTCCTTCGCGTGGGAGAAAACGTACGAGTACCGCGTCTGTGGGCTAACGCGCGTGATCTCAGGTGATGGAAAGACATTGGCCGAATTCGAAGGGCAGGATTCGCCTGTCGCAACAGTGGCTGCGCATGATATTTTTCCTCCGCCCGTTCCCGCCGGATTGCAGGCGGTATATTCTTCGGTCGGGTCGCAGCGATTCGTTGACCTCACGTGGTCAACAGATCTGGAAAACGACTTTGCCGGATACAACGTCTATCGCAGTGAAGGTAATGGCGCGGAGTCGAAGATCAATGCTGATATCGTGAAGACGCCGGCTTATCGTGACAACGACGTGGCCCCGGGTAAGACGTACGTTTATAGAGTGACGGCCGTGGACGCGCACGGCAACGAGAGCGCAAGATCCGAGCCCGCGAACGAGAAAGTACCGGAGTAAGACAAGGCCTATGAGGTATTGCCGTTT
>JAICWB010000246.1 GCA_025935035.1 Terriglobales bacterium | reverse complement strand
GCCACGAAGAAATCAAGCGTCGCCCAGTAGCCGATCTCGCAGTAAGCAGTGATCTTCTTGCCCGGCGTGATGCCGCGCTCTGCAAACATCTTGCGCAGCTCATCTGGCGATCTGAAGGTCGGGTTGTTCTTGGGATCTAGCAACGTGCTTTCCGAGAAAAGATTCTGCGCTCCGGGGATGTGTTCTTTTTTGTAGCGGTCGGGTGGGCGCGCGTCCAGCAAGACGACATCACTTGGCATGCTGGTGGACAGAGCTTTCACGTCTGAAAGCATGGCGCGGACTTCAGGATGCAGATCGAGCGTGATGTGTCCTGGGGCGGGAGCTGTCGCGTAGTCAGCGACGGTGGGACGCTTCTCTGCGTTCCATTTCTGGACGCTGCCGTCGAGCAATGCGACGTTGTCGTGTCCCATGTATTGCAGGGTGAAGAATACACGCGTGACCATGGGATACCACATGGACGAATAGAGCACGACTTTGGTGTCATCACTGACGCCGAGTTTTTCAAAGATGTCTTTCAGCGTGGCGTCTGGCGGGAGTTCCACCTCTTTGCCATTGGCCTTCACCTGAATCTGGTTGAGGTCAGCGCGGCGGGCGCCGGGAATGTGTTTGGGCGTGCCCATGTCCATTCCCTTCATGTCGTGGTCCGCTTCAAGGATCACCACCTTGGGGTCGTTGAGGTGGTCGGCTAGCCAGGCGGTGGAGACGAGGTATTTGGCGCCGGGCGCGTCTTGGGCGAGGGCACAAGTGGATAGCAACAGCAGGCAAAGAAAATGTCGCATGAGCAGAACACTCCTGGGGTATGGACGCTGACGGCTGTGAAAGGTAACAGAAAAGATATCATTAAGATGTGGATGTTAACGCCATCTTGAAGCAAGTTGCGCACCGGCCTTACCCGCTGCCGGCGGGGCCTTGGATCATGCAGCAGACTTGGCGTGATCTTTTATTTGCGCATTGGCCGGTCGATGCCGAGCAGGTGCGAGCAGCGATGCCGGACGGGCTGCGTCCGCATCTGGATACATTTGATGGGTCGGCTTGGGTGGGCGTGATCCCGTTGCGGATGTATGGCGTTTCGTTGCGCGGTGCACCGGGCGTGCCTACGGCGACGAACTTTGCTGAGCTCAATGTGCGGACTTATTTGACTGTTGAGGGAAAACCGGGTGTTTATTTCTTCAGCCTGGACGCGGAGAGCCGGCTGGCGGTGATGGGTGCGCGGATGGGCTTCGGCTTGAATTACAAGTACGCGAAGATGACGGTGCGGGCGTCAGAGCGCGGGCAGGTAGAGTACTACTCATCGCGTAGGGAACCGCCAAGGCCGGCGGAGTTTGAAGCCAGTTATGCGCCGGAGTCGTCAAAAGTATTTAACGCGGCGCCGCGGAGCATCGAGCAGTTTTTTGTAGAGCGATATTGTCTGTATACATCGCATGGTACGGGTATAGGGCGGGCGAATATCCATCACCTGGCGTGGGAGTTGCAACGAGCGAAGGCCACGATCAAGAACAACACCATGGCATCGGCTGCAGGAATCAGTTTGCCAGCGAAAAAGCCATTGTTGCACTTTGCTAAAGAGATGGATGTATTGGTTTGGCCGCTGGAACGGGCGGAGCGCTGAGAGCCGTTTCCGGTTTCCCGTTTCCGAATAAGCAAAAGTTACTGAAACCCCGACCTTATCGTCCAAAAGAACGATGAAGGTGGGGCACCCCGTTTCTATTGACCGCGCTAGACTTTTGTCGCTAGGCGGCTTTTTCTTTTTTCGCTACTCCCAGCAATATTTGATAAAGCAGCAGCCAGCGTTTCATGTTGCTGGTGATGAGGAAGTTCTCGCGGACGTGTTCGCGGCCGTTGCGTCCTAGCTGAGCGGCGAATTCTGGATGCGTCAGCAAGTAACGTATCTGGTACGCGCAGCCTTCGACCGATTGCACCAGCATGCCCGTAAGTTTGTGGATGACTTGCGTGGGAATGCCGCCTACAGCGCCGGCGATGACCGGCTTGCTCTTCCATAGAGCTTCAGTCACGGTCAAGCCGAAACCTTCACGCAGGGATTTTTGGATGACGATATCTGACGCCATCTGGATGGCATTGATCTCGAGCGCCGACCACGGCGGAAGGTTGAGGATGATGATGTCCGGATCGCCACCCGCGGCTTCCTGGACCTCTGCGAGAACGACGGCACCTTCGGGATCGTCTGTCGCGCCGCCGCCGGCGAGTACAAGCTGGCAATCCACATATTTGCGCGCCATCTTGTAAGCCTGCACTACGCCGACTGGATCTTTGAGCCGGTCAAAGCGGGATATCTGGGTGATGATGGGGCGATTGCGGTCGATACCGAAGTCATCACAGACCTTGGCGACGTAACTTTCCTCGACCGGCTTGTTCTTCTGCGAGAGCGGATCGATGGACGGATAGAACAGATATTGCGGCACTTTGACCTGACGGGTGAACGCGGGCGACGACCAGATGGTGGCGTCATACTGTTCGACCATGGGCCGCAGGAATTCCCATACGCCGGCGTGGGGATTGCTGAGGTCGATATGGCAGCGCCACACCCACTTCTGGTCTTTCTTTTGGCCGCGGGATTTGATCAGGTTTGCGGGCTGCGGGTCATGGATGACGACCACATCTTCATCAAAAGTCATTCGTTGGCGGTTCTGCTCGTTATAGGAGAGGAAAATATCTTCGATAGCTTTCGTTAGATCGTACTTCTCGCCGTGCAATGCGTTGTGGAAGCCTTTCGTGACTTCGAAGAAATCATTGCCGCCAGTGATGACGTCCCATTTGGTGGGCACTTCCAGTTCATTCATCAGCGGGATGAGGCGATTGAGTATCTCTGCAACGCCGCCGCCGACTGCTGTGGAGTTAACCATTTTGACCGACCGTCCGCGCAGGGTCTCCGCCACGTAACGGATCTCGCTGAGTTCGGCTTCGCCAACGATGGGCCCGTAGTCGTCAAACTTTGGCGGAGCGTCCGGCGCGGGTGGCGTGGTGGCGATGCGCGGCGCTTTCCGGCGTTCCATCAGGCCGGCCTTATCCAGCGTGCTGGGCACGCGCGTTACTTTGCTGGCACTCTCAGTGCGCTTGCCTTCGGGGACGCCTAACGATGCGGATTCGTTGGTGGGATCTGTGGTCGTATTCTGCGCTGGCTTCTTCGGCATTTCTCTTCGCTCCTAAACTTTTGTTGGTCGATTCTTTGACTGTGGGCATTCACGCGGCTTTGCGCGCATTTCCGGATTCGGACTCCGCCAACTTCACCATCTGGCGGCGAACGCCGTCGAGTGTGGAAGTGTAAATATCAATGGCTTCGAATTTGTCTGCGAGATCATTGAGACCGAGCTCTTCTTCCAGCCACTGCGAAAAGTCATTGGAATTCAGCTTGATGCGCAGGCGGGCATTTATGAAGTGATAGTGGATGCTGTGCAGGCTGACGCGGCGCAGGCCTTCAGTGAACTCTTCGAGGCTGCGCGCCTTGAACGTAGTGGGGATCACCACCGTGTCTGACGAGCAGAAATAAAAGGTCTCCAGCGCCTGGCGATCAGCGCTTGCAGTGTTCTTCTTCAAATATTCTTCAATCACCAGAATGATCTGCTGGCGCATGTCTTTGATAGACGTGTACTCGCGCACGTCAATGCCTGCGAGACGCTCGGCCAGGCCTGTCTCATTGCAGGAGAAGAAGGCCCAATGGGCGAAGTCATTAGAAAAGCCTTCGCGAATGTAATGGTGCTCTGCCAGCGTTTGAAACATGTGCTGGAAGATGGAAGAATCCGGCACGACGCGGAGGCCTTCCAGCAATTCTTTGAGTGAGCGGGCGCGCTCTGTGCCAATGCGGAGTAGATAAGCGGCAGAGTTGAATACGAATTCTTTTTTTGCGGTGAGGGTGTTTGACTGCTTCGATTGCGTAGCGACCATGAGGGCTTCCTTCCGTGGCTAAGACATGTTGCAGTTTCCGGCCAACGGCACGCCGGCGAAAATCCCTGGGAAGTTAAATAGGATGCTTTGACTTGGTGTGCCGTTTTCCGCAGCGCCACAGAGATTTGAGGGAAATATCTGCTAGCAAGTCAAGTTCCTCCGGCCATCCGGCAGCTGTGGATATGGATTCCTGAATCCAGCTACTCTGGATTTATCTTTCAACGGACCGTGTGACGCGGCGAGAATATGTGTCTAAGGTAAGTGAATGCAGCACGTCGCCGACCCATTCCTACTCACTTTGTTAGTGATCTTCCTTTGCGCGAAGCTCTTTGGAGAGCTGTTCGAGCGATTGCGGCTTCCGGCCGTGCTGGGCGAGATCGCAGCCGGTGTTGTGATGGGTCCGATGGCGCTGAAGGTGGTGGTGCCCACGGCGTCAGTCGTCTCCATCTCAGAACTGGGCGCAATCTTTTTACTCTTCGCGGTGGGTCTTGAGACGCAACCGCGGGAACTTATTAATGTAGGCCGCACCTCGCTGGGTGTGGCGCTCGCTGGCGT
>JAICWB010000267.1 GCA_025935035.1 Terriglobales bacterium | reverse complement strand
GTGCAATCAGCAGCAGTCGCATCGGGTTCGGGGTCCGCGCCGCTACTTTCGGGCGCGCTCACACAATCCAGCCCCGCTGCGGCACTGACGAGCGTCGGCACGGTCGTGGGGACCGTGCAGTACATGTCACCGGAGCAGATCGGCGGACAGGAAGCCGATGTTCGCTCTGACATCTTTTGTTTCGGAGCGGTGCTGTATGAGGCCGCCGCCGGCAAGCGCGCGTTCCAAGGTAAGACGCCTTCCGCGGTAGTCGGCGCCATTCTCGCCAACGATCCACCGCCCGCTAGTTCCCTTCAGCCGGCTGTGCCTGCCGCGTTTGATCGCGTTGTCGCTAATTGTCTGGCAAAAGATCCCGCTGAACGCTTGGAGTCGGCGCATGACCTGAGGCTGCAACTGGAATGGGTACGCGACTTCGGAACGAAAGAAACAGCGTCATCCACCGCTTCAGGCGATCCGAAACAGCTCGCTTGGAAACTTGGCGCGGCCGTACTTGTGGGCGCATTGCTCACATGGGCAGCGATCGCATTGTTCACGCCAAAACCCGTCACAAGAACGATCGTGGCGGAGATAACCGCTCCATCTAAGACGACCTTCAGCAGCATCGGCGATCTCGCGGGTGCCCCTGTCATTTCCCCGCAAGGTGACAAGATCGCGTTCGTCGCCGCCGGGTCCGACGGCCGGCAGATTCTATGGGTTCGCTCCATCGACGGCATGAGTGCTGTCCCGCTCGATGGCACGGAAGGAGCGGCGCATCCATTCTGGTCACCGGATGGCAAGTCGATCGGTTTCTTCACTCTCACTAAGCTGAAGCGTGTTTCGGCGGATGGCGGGCCGGCAGTCGAACTCTGTGACACCACCAATGCGCGCGGCGGCACCTGGAGCAAAGACAACATCATCTTGTTCGCGCCGGATTTCCGCAGCGGCATTGCGCAGATCAATGCCACCGGCGGCAAGCCTACTTTTGTTACCACGCTCGACACTAAGATCCATACCACGCATCGTTGGCCGTTCGCTCTGCCTGACGGGAAACATTTTCTCTATTTCGCCACGCAACACAACGGCGGCAATGCCGACCAGAACGGGATCTTCTTCGCCTCCATCGACGGCAAAGAGAACAAGTTCGTGATGCCTAGCGACTCCGGCGCTGAATACGCAGCCGGATATTTGCTCTTCCATGACCACTCGGCGCTGATGGCGCAGCCCTTCGATCCGTCGAGCGGCAGACTTTCCGGCACTCCTACTGCTGTACTTTCCAGTGTCCGCTATGACAATGGGACATGGCGAACCATCTTCTCCGTCTCAGACGTGGGCATGCTGATATTTCAGCCTGCCAGTTCTGCCACGTCCGGTACACAACTGGCTTGGTTTGACCGCACCGGTAAGTTCATCAAGAACGTGGGCCAAAAACTCAATCAGACTGACGTTCATCTTTCCCCGGACGGCAAGAAGGCCGCCATGATCGCCGGCGATCCGTTCTGGGAAGTCTGGGTGATGGACCTTGAGCGCGAATCTCGCAATCGCATCACTTACAACCAAGGCACGCCCGCGAACCCCGCATGGTCGCCGGATGGCAAGTCTCTTGTGTATGCCGTCACGACTCAGAATGGCGGCGGCATGTTCGACCTTTATAAAAAATCCGCTAGTGGTAGCGGCGCTGCGGAAAAGTTGAACCTCGAGTCCCAGACGTTCGCTTTCCCTGAATTCACAAGAGATGGAAAATATGTTGTTTACAGCGCCAACGGCGATCAGGGACACTCGGAACTCTGGGCGATACCGCTCGCCGGAGAGCACAAACGTTTCGTCGTGGTGCAGCCACCTTCGCCTCAATCCAACATTCTTATGGGCCGCGTCTCCCCGGATTGCAAATGGGTGGTCTATGATTCTGACGAGACAGGACGCCCTGAGATCTATATCGCGCCCTTCCCTAAAGGCGATGGTAAGTGGCAAGTCTCCACCGGCGGGGGCGCTTATCCTGTATGGCGTGGTGACAGTAAAGAGATCATCTTTACTTCCCTTGAAAATGAGTTCCTATCTGCCAGCGTGAAAGCCAATGGCAACGACCTTGAAGTCGGTGTGCCAAAATCACTGTTTCACGTGAGCCTCATTGGTAACGGATTCCCATATGACGTTTCCGCAGATGGCCAGCGCTTCCTGATAGACCAGGCTGAAGAAGCAACGGCCGCCCCGCTCTACCTCATGGTGAACTGGACGGCCGCAATCAAGAAAAACTGAACGATGTGGGTGCCCCACCTGCGCGTTTTTCGCAGGTGGGATTTGGCTCAGTAGTCTGACCTGTCGCCATGTCTCTGCAAAACTTCTCCCGGCAAGCGCATCATCTTCGAACCGCGGCTCGCCTGCTGCATCTTGCCGGTGACTATCACCGGGCCCGGCTTCTCTTCTTTCGCCAGGTTGCCGTCAACCGTCATCCGCTGGATGTTGAGTTTTAGTATTCGCTCGATGATCTTGAAGTCAGGAACATCCACGCCGCTCACGAACGTTGAAGCTATACCGCTTCCACCCGCGCGGCCGGTGCGTCCGATGCGGTGGATGAAGTCTTCCGGGATGGCCGGCAGATCGTAATTCACTACGTGCGCCACGTCTTCTACGTGAATGCCGCGTGAGGCTACGTCTGTTGCTACGAGGATCTGGTAGCGGCCTTGTTGAAACCCGGCTAGCGCTGCGTTGCGCTGGCTCTGGCTGCGGTCACCGTGGATCATCGCCGCGTGGTACTTGTCGCGGACTAATTTCTTGGTGAGTCGCTCAGCTCCGCGCTTGGTGCGTGTGAAGATCATGAAGCGCCCGCCGTCTTCGGTCAGCAATTTTTCCAGGAGCGAAAGCTTCTGCTCGTTGGACACTTCATAAGCCCGCAGTTGAACGCTATCGATCGGCTTCAACGTGGACCCGAACTCCAGTCGCACCGGCTTCTGCAGATACTGGTCGATCAAGTGGACGACCGACGCTTCCAGTGTCGCCGAGAAGCACATGGTCTGCTTGTCGTCCTTGCCTGGCAGAGCTTTCATGATGCGGCGAATGGCCGGGATAAAGCCCATGTCGAGCATGCGGTCAGCTTCGTCCAGTACCAGGATGTTCAGGCCTTTGAATTTTACGAACCCGCGATCCATCAGGTCTTCCAGTCGGCCAGGCGTCGCTACGATCAGGCGGGCGCCGTCCTTCAGCGCTTTGAGCTGCGGCTTCTCCGCGATCCCGCCTACGATCAACGCCGCCGGCGGAAGTTTCTTGCCGCGCAGCTTGTCGTATTCACCCACGACCTGCATCGCGAGCTCACGCGTCGGAACCAGCACTAACGCTTCGATGGTCTCGTGCGGCGCTTTTGTTCCCTTCGCATGATGGTCCTCTTCGAGCATCATCTCGATGATGGGGATCATGAAGGCCAACGTCTTGCCAGTTCCGGTCTGTGCCGTGGCGAGAATGTCGTCACCTTCGAAGGCGACGGGGATGGCTGCTGCTTGGACTGGGGTGGGGGTTACAAAACCGTTGTGTTTCAAACGCTCCTGCACGTAGGCAGAAAGCGGAAGTTCAGAAAATTTGGTGATCAAAAATCGTCTTTTCTATTGGCTGAAGCTGCTGCTCGCGCGGCCGGGAGGCGGCGGAGGCAAATCGCGCTTAGGCGATCGCCAATCTATGTTTACGCCGAAAGACTAACGGGTGAGTACGACGGCAGGCATCCAAGTCCAGCTTCTGTAGGCTTTAAAATGCGCGCCCTTTTCCCTATGGAAATCTAGCGTGGCTCCATTATATCAGCAAGGCTGCACCCCTAGAAGTGCAGGTACCCTAGCAGATACAGAATTAGGAGAATGAGCAAAATGGTGCCGAGGCCGACACCGGCGCCGCCACCATATCCCCAACGACGGTGTCCGTAGTAGCCGCCCCCACCGCC
>JAICWB010000242.1 GCA_025935035.1 Terriglobales bacterium | reverse complement strand
GGGCTGCTCTACGCCGGCACCGATTTCGGCATCTTCGTGTCGTTCGACAACGGCGACCATTGGCATTCGCTGCAGCAGAACCTGCCGGCGGTGTCGGTGCGCGACATCGACGTCAAGAATGATGATCTCGTGATCGCGACGCACGGCCGCGGTTTCTGGATCATGGACGACGTCTCGGCGTTGCGGCAGTTGGCGGCGTATCCGGCGAGCTGGGCCACGCGCCTGTACAAACCCGCGGTCGCGTACCGCGTGCGCATGCCGAGGTTCACCGGCACGCCACTGCCCAAGGACGAACCCATCGCGGAGAGCCCGCCGTGGGGCGCGTACATCGATTATTCGCTGGCCGCGACGCCCGCGAAGCCGATCGAACTTTCGATCTACGATGCGAACGGCAAGCTGGTGCGCAGTTATTCCAGCGACGACAAAGCGCCCAAGCCCGATCTCGCCAAGATCAACATGACGCCCGACTGGTTCCGCGAGCCGGTGGTGCTGGAAGCCAGGCCGGGCTTGAATCGCTTCGTGTGGCCGCTACGCTACGCGCCGCCTGCCGCGCTGGCGCACGGCGACGCCTATGAGGACGGCGTGTGGGCGCCGCCCGGGCAGTACACGGTGAAACTCACCGTGAATGGCAAGACATTCAGTGAACCGCTGACCGTCGTGCACGATCCGCGCGTCACCATTCCGGAAACGGCCTACCAGCAGCAGTTCGAGCTGGCACAGAAGGTTGAAGCCGAAGGCGCGAAACTCGCGACCGCGACGGGCGAGGCGAACAAGTTGCACGCGGCCTTGCAAAAGGCAGCCAAGGACGCCAACGGCGACCTCAAGCAATCCATCGGCGCGCTGGATGCGAAAGTGGTGGCTGCGGCCGACATCACCCAAGCGCCCAACCCGTACAACGCCTGGACCTTCCCGCCCAACAACGTCCAGAACTTCCGCTACCTCGGCGGCGCGTTCCGTTCGCTGATGCAGGCGGTCGATGGCGGCGCCGACGCCGCGCCGTCACCCGATGCGCAAGCCGGCTACATCAAGCTCAGCGGCATGCTGGATGCGTCGCTGCAGAAGTGGAATGCGCTCAAGACGAACGAACTGCCGGCGTTGAATGCGAAGCTGAAAGCTGCAGGCAAAAAGCCGATCAGCTTGGAGTCGAAGAAGGCGAAGTCCTGAACCACCTTTCGGTCACGATTGCGCGGGCATCGCGCGTGGTTCAGTGCGGCTCATCGGCCGAGCCGAGAGCCGGGCCGAAATCGCGGCCAAGAGCCGCTTTTTACCGTACACAGCGTATACCACCAAATTTCCGCACCGGGTATAAGCGGAGAGCAACCCAACCTTAAGTAGTTCGCAACAGCTGATCCACGAAAGTACCAAGGACGGCCTACGACCAATACCGCGTTTGCAGTCATCAATCAAAGTAGTACGCGTCCATGCCAGCACAATCTTGCGGAACCAGCGAAGCAAGAACTGACCTTACACCGTGTGTTTGTATGTCGTAGAAGAATTGTTGCCCACGTGACTTCTGATCTGAATTTAGTATCGACTCACAATGCTCTATGCCGACATCAACGTTCTTCACAGACGCATCTGCGGACCTCGCGTACAGCAAAAGCGCATAAGCAAGTTCTTCGTGCTTCTCAACAACCCGGCCATCGATGAAATATGCAGCTAAACGAACGAACGAATAGATGTACCCACCCTCCGCCGATGATGTGTACCACGCCACCGCCTCAAACAAATCGCGCACACACCCAAGCCCGTTCTCTTTAAGCCACGCAACATTGGCCTGCGCTTCATGGTCGCCCTTTTTTGACGCGGTCATGTACCAGTTGAATGCTACCTCACGATCTTGTGTCACTCCCAGTCCATCCCGGTACAACTTGCCCAGAAAACGCATCGCTTCAATATGGCCCTGCTCAGCAGCTCGCCGATACCACGCCACCGCAGCAGAAACATCCTTCCCCACTCCCCTGCCAGTAAAATATGCGTACGCAAGTATCACTTGTTGATCAGGATCTCCTTTGGCAGCGAGCTCCATCGTATTAGATAACGTCGATCCCACGCGCTTTGAATGCTCCCTGTCTACCTCATGCATATAGTTGATGTATGCATGATCGAGGATCATCTCATCTTCCGACGTCAGTTTTTGACCCTCATCAAGGGCTGTGAGAATTAACTCACGGTCAAGTTTTAACGTAGCCATCCCGATGATTGAAAGTTGCTTGAATTCGCCACTAAAGAGGTTGCGGATACCTCTGGCAACAAAACTGCGATCTCCCTCCATGATGTCAATCTCAGTAGAGCCTGTCGCCCAACCGGTTCTATATCGCTTGTGGCGGGTTTGGGATAGAGTCTGACTAAAACCTTCCAAGTCAGCACCGTTACGACCGTTTCGAATGCCATCTATCGCCAGTAGAGTTTCAAAATAGGTCTGCAGCGCCGCCTTCTGATACTTCGGGATATCCATGCCCAAACTAAAGCTTAGGCATTGGAGTCTTCCGGCAGCAATTCCAAGTGCCTCTTCATCGTGAAAGAGTATATCCGCCGATCTCCCGCATGCTCGCAAATCCAAGATCGTCATTCGACGAGCGTCGGTGACCGTCTGCTGAAATATCGATGACTGAGATCTACCAAATAGGCTCATGGCGATTTTTGAAACTCGGCGCAGGTCACGAATTTTCTAGGTCAGATTTTGTATCTGTTGCGCGGGCGCACCGGGTTCTGCATGTATCCAAAGCTCAATGTCTAATGGCTCCGGCCAAGCGCGGGCTATGTTTCTTACCCTGCTTATGGTGCGAGCGAGATCGTACCCGAATAGTAGATAAATCGCTCTTCTGTACGCTGCTCTTTTATATAGCAGATAAAGCGTATTTAAATCCTTATGGATATCTATATTCTTCGCACCTTCGCATTTTACTTCTACTGCGCAATAGTTGTGATGCATTGATCCTTGTTTATGGACCAGAAGATCAGGTTTCACACTGCTTATCCCGATAGTTTGGAGGATAGGATGTGAGCGTTTGTCGAGTTCACCATTGAGCACGCAGCAAGTATGTTTTGGCCAAATCGCCCTAAGTTGGTGATATAACTCATAACAGTAAACCCTCTCCCTATATGCGGACCGCCCGCCAGCCATCTCAGCCATGAAATACTGTTGCTGTATCGCTTCGGTAGCATTCTGAAGTATCTTCGTGAAGTTCTTCACCGCTGCTTTTGAACCCTTGTGGTTACGAGTGCGGTGCGTACCGCGACGTAGTTAGATGTGAGCGGCACGCTGAGCTACAGCAGATTTAGCTAAGGTTAGTTGACGGGCGGCGTGAGCTCAACGTCTCTGCGACTGGGGAGGCAGAGCATCACGCCGTACGGACGCGATGCAGGGGCGCTGGGGCTAGGTTGGAGCCATAGCCGCCGGGGATGGTACATCACCTGGCGGCGGTGCTCGCGGCCACAAGAATCTCAACGCTGCCGGGCTTTACCGTCGGCCGCGGATGTGGTTCGGCGCCGGTGGGCACGGAAATAATCGGACGGAGGTAATTAAGCCGTCGCCGAATGGGGCCGCTCAGGCTGGATGACGCCGTGCAAGCTATTCTGAGGACCCTTGAGGAAAGCTTGTCGTGGCGAAGCTTGTATTCGAATTGAACCTATCGTTGGATGGCTATGTCGATCACCAGGCATTCGGGCCTCCTGATCCGGCGCTGTTTCGTCACTTCACGGAACGAGTGCGCGGCCTGACCGGCATGCTATACGGCCGCGGCATGTACGAGGTCATGCGTTATTGGGACGAAGACTCTCCTGACTGGGACGCGGACGAACGCGAGTACGCGGCGGTGTGGCGGAGCCAACCGAAATGGGTGGCGTCGCGCTCGCTGGAGTCGGTCGGTCCGAACGCCACCCTTGTTGCCGATGACCTCGAGACGGCGGTACGGGGGCTGAAGACGGAACTCGCCGGCGAGATCGAAGTCGCAGGCCCCGGCCTGGCGCAAAGCCTTACCGAGCTTGGCCTCATCGACGAGTATCGAATCTACCTGCACCCCGTCGTGCTGGGTCGCGGCAAGCCGTTCTTCGCCGGCCCGCGATCGCGGCTCCGCCTTGTGGCGAATGACGTAATCGTCGAGGACGTGATCAGGTTGACGTACGTTCCGGCTTGATCGCGTGCTGTCGCCGAACGGCCATGGGGACTTTACCGGGGTTCGCTTCAAGCGCTCGCGCCGAGCCAGGCCGGCGATGCAGATGCGAGAAAAGGAACGGAGGTAATTAGGCCTCACGGTTTTCAGACGAAGCGGGGAATGGGTCCGCGTTGGGGCGTCATGCGATCGGACAAATCCAGCGTGACTTCGTCCACGTAGCACCACCCCCATCCTTCAGGAGGATCATAGCCCTCGATGATGGGGTGGCCGGTCGCGTGGAAGTGCGCGGTAGCGTGGCGATGCGGTGAGGAATCGCAACATCCCACGTGGCCACAGGTCCGGCACAACCTCAGGTGGACCCAACGCGAACCGGTCTTGAGGCACTCTTCGCAGCCCTTTGCGCTG
>JAICWB010000323.1 GCA_025935035.1 Terriglobales bacterium | reverse complement strand
TTCCGTTTCATCAACTTCGCGCTGTTCCTGTGTTAACTTTGAAGCGCGCCGCAATTCTGCCGCGCAAATCAATCAAAGCCGTGCGTCATGCGATTCCTGAAACTATGGAAAGTCCGGATACTGCTCATCTTTGCCATCATTGGCCCCGGTTTCATCACCGCCAATGTTGACAATGATGCCGGCGGCATCTACACCTACGCATTCGCTGGCGCGAAATACGGCTACGCTCTCCTCTGGACCATCATCCCCATCGCCATCTGCTTAGCGTTCGCGCAAGAGATCTCCGCGCGCATGGGCGTCGTAACCGGCAAAGGACTCAGCGAGCTCATTCGCGAAGAATATGGCATTCGAATCACCTTCATTCTGATGATGGGCCTGGTGGCCTGCAATTTTGGAAACGTCGTCTCAGAATTTGCCGGAGTAGCCAGCAGCATGCAGCTCTTCGGCGTGGAGAAATACATCAGCGTTCCCATTGCCGCCGCGCTCGTCTGGGCCGCAGTCATTCATGGTGACTACAAACGCCTGGAGAAAATATTCGTCTTCGCATCGTTCCTCTACATCGCTTACATCATTACAGGCGCATTGGCCCAACCGGCATGGGGCACTGCATTGAAGAGTACGGTTCGCCTGCCCACCTTTTCTGATCTGAAAGACTCTTCTTACCTCTACCTTTCGGTCGGCATGATCGGCGCGACCATCGCCCCATGGCAGCAGTTCTATCTGCAATCTTCGATCGTCGATAAAGGCACGTCTTCGAAAGACCTGAGGTTCGGCCAGATCGACGCCATCGCCGGTTCCATCTTCTCCGTAGTTGTTGCCGGATTCATTGTGATTGCCTGCGCCGCGACACTCTTTGTCCACGGACACACCGAGATCCGTGACGCCGCCGACGCCGCCGTCTCCCTCAAGCCACTCGGAGGAAAATACGCATTCATACTTTTTTCCGTCGGATTGTTGAACGCTTCGCTGTTCGCCGCCTCCATCCTGCCGCTCTCAACCGCTTACACGGTCTGCGAAGCCATGGGCTTCGAATCAGGACTGAACAAGAAATTCAAAGAAGCGCCTGAATTCTACTGGCTATACACGCTGCTTCTTGTGATGGGAGCGTTGCTGGTTCTCACTCCAAATTTTCCCCTGATCAAAGTCGCAGTCCTTTCCCAAGTCCTGAATGGAGTCTTGCTCCCGTTCGTCCTCGTGTTCATGTTGTTCCTGGTGAATAAGCGCGACTTGATGGGAAAATTCGTGAACTCGCGTAATTACAACGTGCTCGCCTGGATCGCGACCATCCTTATTATCGCGTTGACAGTAGTCATGCTCTTCACTATCTGGGGATGATCAACAAGACAATCGATGGCTTGTCATCCTGAACCAGCTTTTGGGCGAAGGATCCTACCATCGGCACGACAACTCGCACAATCCAAATTAAGCAAGATCCTTTAGATGTTCTTGACTATGCCTTCTTGCTCGGTCCGTCTTTAATCCGCGGTAAGGTTTTGCGAGAAACGAGCAACCAGAAACGGGAAACGGTTCTAAACAATCTTCCCCGCAGCAATCTCCTTCACCAGCTTCACATCCGCCTCCAGAAAATCCAGCGTCGGCAAATGTTTGCGCTCCACCCAACGCACGTCTTTAAAGATCTTGTTCTGGATCTCGCCGGAAAAGCTTTTCACGCGGAAGAACGTCAACTCCACGCCGCCGCCGTTCTTATATTTGTGGGTGATGTGCGCCACTTCATCGCCGATCTCAGCCGAGATGCCTAACTCCTCGTCTAACTCCCGGCGAAGCGCGGCGACGGGCTCTTCTCCCGGTTCGATCTTGCCGCCGGGGAACTCCCACTTCAGAGGCAGAGGCTGGTCTTTCTTGCGCTGGCACACCAATATCTTTGAGTCCTCATCGCGCACGAAGATGGCCGCTACAACTTGTCTCATGGTTTGGCTGCCATGGCCGGCGGTCCCGCCGTCGCTATCCGTCTTAAACCCGCGCTCTTCGGAAAAATCTCAGGGTGTATCGCCGCGGCCAGCGCATAAAGTCCTTGGATAAGGGTAGGCCCGGGTGTGTTCAAGTACTCATCGTTAATACAGAACACACGACCGCTTTTTGCAGCGTCTGTCTCAGACCATGCGCGTTCCACAATGATTTTTTCCAAGGGCACGCGGTCTCCCGCCCCACACCACGCAGCGATGATCACCTCAGGGTTTGCCGCGCGAACGGCATCTGCGCCTGTGTGTGCGCCGGGAACGCCCACAAATTCTCCACCCGCGATGTTCGTCATCTCCGCCACCCAACCCTGGGAGTGGATCAGCGGCTTGCCCCACTCCTCGCAGTAAACACGCGGAGCGACCGCACCATTCGCCTGGGCCTTTACCACCTGCGCCGACACATGCTTGAACTCGCTCTGCATCTCTTCCACCAGCCGACGTCCGCGCTCCGGCGCGCCCAAGATGCTTGCGATGCTCACGATATCCGCGAACACATCTTCCAACGAATGCGGCGCGAAGCCTAAAAACGTGATGCCCGCCTTCAATATCTCGGCAACTGAATCCAACTGATAGGGAACCGACGCTATTACCAGGTCCGGATTCGCTTCCAAAATATGCGCAGCTTTGGATGACCACGAATCTGCCACGATCACTTTGTCACTATGCTTGAGTGATGGACACACATCCACGCAATACTTTGTGCATGCCACCACGCGATCAAGCAAGCCAAGATGCTCGATCGTCGAAGTCACGCTCGGCTGAAGCGACACAACGCGTTGGGGTAAATGGTTCATGCTCTTACTAGGCTATGTAGTGTATGAC
>JAICWB010000266.1 GCA_025935035.1 Terriglobales bacterium | reverse complement strand
GATTTGAACCTCCGACCCCCTAGTCCCGAACCAGATTCCATGCGTTATTGAAATCTATTGATTCCGCTGGATTGCAACCGCTTGAGATTGAAGGCGTTGCGGGCTGCTAGTCGAGGCTTGTTGAACTTGATTGAAGTTGGATGCTTTCGCTGTCTCAAAATTGCCTACATTCGAGAATTTATGGAAGTCCATACAAATTGACCAGATCCACCCACAATAACTCTCGACCATCTCCTATTCGGTCAGTACATCACCGTTCGCGCGCTTCTCCATCAACTTGTAAAGGTTCTTGAATGCCAATACGACTTCAGGAATACCATCTAGATAATCTTCAGCAAAGTGTGGCTGCTGCATTATTTCGGGTTCGATTTGAAGTAAACCCTCCAAACCTTTGCTAATGATCCATTCTGAGTCAACCTTTCCACTGATAATCTCGAACAAGAACATTGGATAGCTTTCTATGTGACCGTAGTCGCACAACAATTTGACCCAAGTCCCTTTTCCTAGGCTCGGATAACTGGTGTTCATCAACAAACCGAGTGCGACGTATGTCTTGCCAATAGTAAGGTGGGTATCTTGTTTGAGCGACGACTTTTTGTAGGTTTCGCCCAAAATCTCAATTTCATTCTCAGTGGGCTTCTTAGTAACACATTTTATGAGCATAGTTTTAGCTAGTTAGGAACAATTTTCGTTTTCAATTCAACCTTACCAGAGTTGATTGCATCGTTTTGATACCAATGAGTTTCAACCATGGAACCATCACTGGCTTGGTAGTTCGAGCTGGACATCTTGGACCAATCGCCTGCATTTCCGGGGGCTGGCCCACCCTTTCCAGATACTCTCGTCAAGGATTATGCCCCATCCTTGTCGCGCGGCTCTTGTTTTTGCGCGACAGGGTGGGCACGATGAAGCCGGCACAAGCCACTCCAGATTCCGTAAATCGCGAATTTGCCTACAGAATGCGACACCAATACCAGAGATCGAATTTATTTGCTGATTTGAATGGTCGGGGCGAGAGGATTTGAACCTCCGACCCCCTAGTCCCGAACCAGGTGCTCTACCAGGCTGAGCCACGCCCCGACACTTTTTGAGGAATCTGCCTGCGCCGGAACCGGCTTGCAGACGAGTTGAAGGCGCGACGCTTGAGGCGTCGCCGGGATGCTTCAGGGAGTGATTATAACAGAGGGCTTGAAGCAGTTTCTGGTTTCCAGTTTCTAGTTTCTCGTTTCTCGCGACCAAACTTCAATGGATCAGAGATCCGCGAAGGCGAGTCCCCGGAGTTGTCTTGCGGCTTCGAAAAACTGTTCGTGCGACAACGCCGAAGCTGCGCAGCCTAAGCATTCTTACTGATTGGTTTGTGACGGTCGACGGGGCTAACATCGCCGCATCTTGCGGAACATAGATCTCAAAGCCACTCCCGCGAAAACGGAAGAAAGCGGCGCGTGCGCGGCGGTGTGCCCGCCAATCATTTATGACTCGACGCCGGAGCTTCCATTCTTATCTTCCGGCGGCGTGGCGCCAAAGCGCAAACGCTACCATTTTCATCCGCGTGAGTTGTGGGTCTGGCGGCGGGCAAAATTCCTGGTGATCACTGCGGTCGCGCTTTTCCTCATATACACATTCATCGGCGAAGCGGCATTGGTACCCACCGGATCCATGGAAGGCACCATTCTTGTTGGCGATCACCTGATCGTGAACAAATTGCTGTACGCGCCGCGGGTGCCGTTCACGCGGTGGCGCCTGCCGCGTATGCGCACGGTGAGCCGCGGGAACATCATCGCGTTTGTTTATCCCAAAGACCCAA
Source organism: Terriglobales bacterium (assembly GCA_025935035.1). Classification (GTDB taxonomy): domain Bacteria; phylum Acidobacteriota; class Terriglobia; order Terriglobales; family Acidobacteriaceae; genus JAICLA01. Next base: position 2,096 of record JAICWB010000266.1, on the reverse strand, counting down.
GTCTCACTTTCTTGAAGCGCGTGGCGGCGGTAGGCGGAGACAAGGTCGAGATCAGGCATGACATCCTTTATATAAATGATGCGCCGGTGGCGGAACCGTATGTGGTGCATCGCGCTCGACACTCGGCTGCCCCGCCAGAAGAGATGCCCGCGCAGGTGGTGCCCGCAGGCAGCTTGTTCGTATTGGGTGACAACCGCGACAACTCTGATGACAGCCGTTATTGGGGAACGGTACCGGAAGCCAACGTGATCGGCGAGCCACTGATGGTGCTGTGGTCTTACGACGCGCCTTCGCGCGATTGGCTGGACGACGATCCAGTGCGCGAAGTGAAGTTCTTCGCATCGATCATGGCGAACCTGTTCACGCGGACGAGATGGTCGCGGACCGGCGAGTTGCTGTAAGAGCGTTCACCGCAAAGGGCGCCAAGGACCGCAAAGGTTTATGAGTAGCTGCTCATAACACTAGCAACCATCAAGACCTCCGCTAGCGCAGGTAGCCGGTTTCGGTCCTTTTTGAGTGTTAGAATCTTGTTTTCCTTCCTCAAGCGAGAAACCCGTTGGCCAAAGATAATCCAAAAAAAAGTATCACTTACGCCGACGCGGGCGTGGACATCGCCGTCGCCAATAAGACCAAGAACCGCATCAAGTATCTTGCGCAAAAGACGTTCACCAAGGGAGTGCTGAGTGAGATCGGCGGATTTGGCGGGCTCTTTGCGGTGGACCAGAAGAAATTTCGTGACCCAGTCCTGGTGAGCAGTGTGGATGGCGTGGGCACCAAACTCAAAGTCGGCTTCATGATGAAGATGCATCACACGGTGGGCGCAGACCTGGTGAACCACTGCGTGAATGACATTGCCGTACAAGGCGCAACGCCGCTGTTCTTCATGGATTATGTTGCGTCGGGCAAGTTGAGCCCAGAGATCACCGAGCAAGTGATCACGGGCATCGCCAATGCTTGTAAGCACAACGGATGCGCGCTCATCGGCGGTGAGACGGCTGAGATGCCGGGATTTTACGAGCCGGGCGAATACGATCTCGCTGGATTCATTGTGGGCGTTGTCGATCGCGAGCGCATCATCACGGGAGAGAAAGTTCAGGTGGGCGACGTACTGCTTGGGCTGCCGTCGAACGGATTGCACACCAACGGCTATTCACTGGCACGGAAGTTGTTGTTTGATGTGGCGAAGTATTCGCCGCAGAAATATGTGAACGAGTTGAAGGCCAAGGTCGGCAACGAGTTGATGCGCACGCATAAGAGCTATTGGCCGGTCATACGACGCTTGCTCGATGCTGATTGCCTAAGCGCAATGGCGCACATCACCGGCGGCGGGATCACGGAAAATGTTCCACGGGTGCTGCCCAAAGGAACAGCGGCGGTCGTCCAAATGGGAAGCTGGCCAGTGCAGCCCATCTTTACGCACATGCAGAGCATCGGCAATGTGCCGCTGGATGACATGATGCGCACATTCAACATGGGCATCGGCATGGTGCTGGTGGTGCCGTCAAAGAAATTCAAGAAGGCGCAGACCATCATCGACCGCGCAGGCGAGAAGAGCTACACCATCGGACGCATGGTGAAGGGCGACCGCAAGGTGATCTACTCGTCATGATCCTGCGGGCGGCGGCGATGTTGTGTCTCCTCTGCGGACTCGCTTTCGCGCAGGAAAAGCCTGCGCCGGCCGAATCCGTAAATGTGAGGTTTAACACGGACGCTGGAGATTTCGTCGTCACGGTTGATACCGCGCATGCGCCCGCGACTGCGGCAAATTTCTTGAAGTACGTTGATGCCGGCTACTACGACGGCGGCGCATTTCATCGCACGGTCACGCTAGGGAATCAGCCAAACAACAAAGTGAAGATCGAGGTTATTCAAGCCGGTGCGCAGAAGGCCCATGAGAATGAGTTTGGCAAAATTCCGCTTGAACGTACGAACAAAACGGGGCTGAAGCACTTGGATGGGACGATCTCCATGGCGCGGGATGAAGCGGATACGGCGACGTCTGACTTTTTTATATGCATCGGCGATCAGCCTGAGTTGGATTTTGGCGGCAAGCGCAATCCTGATGGGCAGGGATTCGCGGCGTTTGGGAAGGTGAT
>JAICWB010000095.1 GCA_025935035.1 Terriglobales bacterium | reverse complement strand
GACGTGCGTGACATCCAGACCGAGCGCAAGTTGCTGGTTTCGCTCGGAGCAGATGTCGAACTCGGTTACGGACGCGCCAGCCATCGCACCAGCATCAACTGCAAGAACCTCAGTACGAATCCTGAAGCTGCCTACGAAGTGGTGAAGACCATGCGCGCTTCCACACTGGTGCTGGGCCCGCTCGTAGCGCGCATGGGAACGGCGCGCGTGTCGCTGCCCGGCGGTTGCGCGATCGGCGCTCGCCCCATCGACCTGCACATCAAGGGCCTGGAAAAGATGGGCGCCAAGATCACGCAGGAGCATGGCTACATTGAGGCTTCGACTGAGCGCCTCAAAGGCGCTCACATTAATTTTGACAAGATAACGGTCACCGGTACTGAAGACCTGATGATGGCAGCGACTCTCGCCGATGGCGAAACGGTGATGGAGAATTGCGCGCGCGAGCCGGAGGTGGTGGACCTGGCTGACTTATTGAACAAGATGGGCGCGAAGATCGAAGGCCATGGCACCTCGACCATTAAGATCAAAGGAGTGTCCAAACTTCGAGGCGCGAAGCATCGCATCATTCCTGACCGTATCGAAGCTGGAACATTCATCATTGCGGCGGCGATGACGGGAGGGGACCTGATGGTTTCCGGCTGCGACCCGAAGCACATCTCGGCCCTGTTGCAGAAACTTGAAGAGTGCGGAGTAAAGGTTCGAGCGAATACAGACGGTGTTCGCGTCATGGGTGATGCTCAACTCAAAGCTGCCGACGTGAACACGGAAGAGCATCCGGGATTCCCGACCGACATGCAGGCGCAATTCATGGCCCTGGCGACCCAGGCCGAAGGCACATCGATCGTGACGGAAAACATCTTTGAGAACCGCTTTATGCATGCGCAGGAGCTGGTGCGCATGGGGGCAAACATCAAGATCGAAGGCCGTCGCGCGATCGTGCGCGGAAAGACACCGCTGAGTTCGGCCGCGGTATTGGCCTCTGACCTGCGCGCGTCTGCCTCGCTTGTTTTGGCGGCGCTGGTCGCGGATGGCGAGACCATCATCGATCGCGTGTATCACATCGATCGTGGTTATGAGCGCATCGAAGAAAAGCTTCGCGGAGTGGGTGCGCAGATGAAGCGCATTGGGGAGATGTTACCGAAGCGCGCCGGCGTGCCGGTCGCCGGCTGAACTTTAGTCCAGTTCTTCTATCGCGCGGCGAACATTTCCGCGGACTTCCTTTAATCGCTTTTCTGCGTCGGTCACGCTGACGCCGCTTTTCAGCATGACCAGTGCAACAGGCACATGATTGCCGGCGATTTTCAATGTCTTTTCCGCAGTGGGGCGATCTACATGCGCGGCATTCATCAGGATGTTTATGCCTCGCTCCACGAGCTTCTTATTCTTCAAGTGGACGTTCACCATCAGGTTGCCATACACATAGCCCAGTCGGGTGAACGCGCCCGTGGTCAGCATATTGCAGACCAGTTTTTGCGCTGTGCCGGCTTTCATCCGCGTGGATCCTGAGACCACCTCGGGGCCCACGTCCACTTCGATCTCTATGTCCGCTACGCGGCCCAGTTCAGAGCCTTGATTGCAAGCGATACCCACGGTGACAGATCCCCGGCTCTTCGCATATTCGAGCGCTGAGATGGTGTAAGGGGTGCGGCCGCTCGCGGCGATGCCGACGATTACGTCGTTGCGCGTCGGGCGGCGTTTCGCGATGTCCGACGCGCCGAGATCGCGGGAGTCTTCATTGAACTCCGCCGCGTTCGCAAGAGCGCGCGGTCCGCCGGCCATCACGTATTGCACGGTGTGTGGGTCCGCGTTAAATGTGGGAGGGCATTCGGAAGCGTCGATGGCAGCGATCCGGCCGCTGGTGCCGGCGCCAACATAGATCAAACGGCCGCCATTGTTGAACGCGTGAACAATGGCGTCAATCGCCTTCGCGATCGATGGAATGGCCTTCTTTACCGCATTAGCCACTTTCGCATCTTCGGAGTTGATGATCTGCGCGATCTCGAGCGCTGACCGGGTGTCAAGATTCGCCGACGAGCGGTTTTGTTGCTCGGTGGCCAAGTGGCCGAGGTCGATGGCACTCTTCGAGGGCGGTTTGGAAATAGTTTTAGGCTTCAACGATTTCGGCATACCTCTAATTTACCTCAAGTGTCGATCCGGCATCGACCTATGGTTCTAAGGTACTAAGGTGTTGTTTATCTTGGTTCACAGTGCTACAGAAAAACATATAGGTGAAGTGCCCTATCTATAAAACTGAATAATCTCGCTAAGCGATAGGAGGGTAAGTGATTGATTCCTAAGAACTAAATGGTTGGATGTCAAATTGCATAGTACTTTGGCATGATGAACAAGAAATCTTTCGCAACCAAGCTCTCTTATTGGGCGATCGCGTTTTTCGCGATTGTTGCCTTTAGTTTGGTGAGCGCGACAGCCCAGTCGGTCAGCGGAACGCTGGTCGGCACGGTAGTGGATCCTTCGGGCGCCGCGATTCCCAACGCTGACGTTGTGGCGACGAACGTGGCCACCAACGTAAAAAGCGAAACCAAGTCAAGCGGCACTGGCGAGTACCGCTTTAACAACTTGCCCGTCGGCAGCTATGACATATCAGCCACGGCGTCCGGCTTCCAGCCGACGACGTTGAAGAATTATCAAGTTGAATTGAACAAGATCTCCACGGCGAAAATCGCATTGACGGTCGGCGCAGCAACTTCGGTCGAAGTCAACGCGAACGCGACCGTCATTGATACTACGACCGCGCAGATCCAGAACACTTTTGATCAGCGCCAGAACGTTGACCTGCCAACCGCCAGCGTAGGCTCAGGCGTTATCAACCTTTCACTCTTGAACGCCGGTGTCGGTAGCAGCGGCGGTATCGGAGCAGGTACCGGCCCTTCAGTCGGCGGCCAGCGTCCCCGCAACAACAACTTCACAGTGGAAGGCATTGACAACAACAGCAAGTCAGTGACCGGACCAAACTTCACGGTTCCCGGAGATTCAGTCTCAAACTTCACCGTGATGCAGAACAACTTCAGCGCTGAATTCGGCCACTCTTCCGGCGGCCAGTTCAACCAGGTCATTGAGAGCGGCACCAATCGCTTCCACGGTTCTTTGTATGAATACTTCCAGAACCGTAACCTGAACGCGATCGATTACAACATCGCTCGCAATGCCACGCCGGGTACAGCTCCGGTGAATCCGCGTTTTGACTCGAACCGCTTTGGCGGAAAGATCGGCGGACCGATCTTCCCGAACAAGCTGTTCTTCTTTGTTGATTACGAATTCAACCCGGTGGGCCAGTCGGCAGTTCCCAACCAGCTTTGCGGACCGACGGCAGCGGGATACACGGCACTCGCAGCAACTCCTGGTTTAAGCGCGACCAATCTGGCGCAATTCAAGCAGTACATGCCAGTGGCGGCAGTTCAGGACTCCCTGGTTAACCCCGTGTGCCCCACGAATGTGCCTGGATTCTCGGTAGTAAACGGTGTCAGTATCCCTGTCGGAGTAGTCAGCGTGGTAGCGCCCAACTTCTCAAATACCAAATCGCTGGTCACCAGCATGGATTGGGATATCTCCACGAACGATAAACTGCGCGGACGTTATCTCTACAATAATTTCCAAGGGATCGATACGGCGGCGTCGCTGCCGGCCTTCTTTGAACCGATTCCCGCCATCAACCACCTGCTCACTGTTAGCGAGTATCACACTTTTTCCGCCTCAGTGCAGAATGAATTGCGCTTGGGATTCAACCGCAGTACGCAGATCTTCCCTGTGGGCAACCAGGCATTCCCCGGGTTGGATAGCTTCCCGAATATTGACATTGACGAACTTGGCCTCAGTCTTGGCCCAGACGGCAATGCTCCGCAGTTCGGAATCCAGAACTACTACACTGCCGCGGACAATCTTAGCTGGCTGAAGGGCAATCACGACCTTAAGTTCGGCTATCAATTTGCCAAGTACATTTCTCCGCAGTCGTTCACGCAGCGTGCACGTGGCGACTACGAGTACTCTGACCTCGGAACATTCCTGCAAGACCTCTCGCCGGATATCTTCGGGGAGCGCAGTCTGGGTGACCCGGTCTATTACGGTGACCAGATCGCGTCGTACTGGTTCGTGCAAGACAATTGGAAGGTTCGTCCGAACCTAACCATCAACCTGGGACTACGTCACGAGTACACGACCATTCCGCAAGGTGAGCGTCTGCAGGCTTTGAACTCCGCTGCATCCGTACCGGGCGTGCTGGACTTCAGCGAACCGCGTGCTCCAAAGAAGAACTTCGCGCCGCGCGTGGGCTTTGCCTGGTCACCAGGTGGCAACCAAAACTGGTCAGTCCGCGGCGGCTTCACCATGGCCTACGACGTTCTCTATGACAACATCGGTATCCTTTCTCTGCCTCCGCAGTTAAGTGGTACCATCGATGTTGATACGACGGTTGCGCAAACGCCAAACTTCCTGGCGAACGGCGGAATCCCACCCAGCCCGGGTGGTATCCAAACATTCCCAACGCTTGCAAAGCAGAAAGCTGCGACGGCGAACCACATCGTGGTTGACCAGAAGGATCCTTATTCCGAATCTTGGAATATCGGAGTTCAACACACCTTCGGCAAAGCTTATACAGCTGAAGTGAGGTATGTTGGAACCCGCGGTATTCATCTGAATACGCAGGAACAGATCAACCGCCAGCCAAAAGTGACTCCGACGAACTTCCTGCCTACCTTTGTGGGTACTGTGCCGTCGCAAGCGACGTTGGACGCATCGACAATCACCTTGTCAACGATCGGCACTTCGCCGAACATCGTACCTGCGTTCTCGGCGGCCGGCTTCACGGGGCCGATCACGCAGTTCACTCCTAACGGCAGCTCGATCTATCACGGGTTGCAGACGCAGTTGACCCGCAGCTTCACCAATGGCTTGCAGTTTATTGGAGCCTGGACCTGGAGCCGCACCATCGACGACAGCACTGCTGACTTCTTCTCAACAGCGCTGACGCCGCGTCGCACACAGGACTTCCAAAACCTTTCCGCGGACCGTACGGTCTCAGCTCTGAGCCGCACGCACCGCGTAACATTTGAAGCCCTGTACGAGGCCCCGTGGTTCAAGCACGGCAACTGGCTGGCCCGTAACCTCATTGGCAACTGGACATTCGCTCCGGTCTATACGTATGAGTCTCCGGAGTGGGCGACCGTGCAGAGCCAGGTGGATAGCAACCTGAACGGCGACACGGCTGGTGATCGAGCAATCATCAATCCGTCCGGCGTTGCTGGAACGGGAAGCGCGGTTGTGGCATTGTGCAAAACAGGCAATACAAACGCTGGCACCTCTGATTGCATTGGATCGGGCCCTGGCAACATTCAGGGAACGGCTCCGAGCAGCGCGGTGGTTGGTTATCGCGCCTTGAACCCGAATGCCCAGTACATCGTTGCTGGTAAGGGTGCATTGTCAACCGCACAACGTAACACTTTGCCGACCCGTCCTATCGACAACGTCGATTTCACGATCGGTAAGGACATTAGCTTCACTGAGAACACGAAGTTCCAGTTCCAGGCGAAGGTCTTCAACCTGTTCAACCACCCGCAGTTCATCCCGGGCAGCATCAATGACGTAGCCTCCATCGGCAACACTTCGGTCCGTACCGGATTGTTGAACCCCGGTTCCAGCACGTTCAACGAGCCGCAGTTGGCATTCGCCAGCAACGCTCGCACGATGCAACTGGTAGTCAAGTTCATCTTCTAAAGAACTTGATGTGAACTCCTGAACGGAGCCCTTCGGGGCTCCGTTTTTTTTCCTCTCCCATCGACCACTTCACATTTGGAGTGATACTCTCTTTGCGAAATCATTTCTGACATTTCGACTCTCGGATGAAAAAGAAAAACGTACTGGTTCTATTAGCTCTCTTAAGCGTTTTCTCAGCTTCGCTCCTGGCCCAAACAAAAAAGACCAATAAGCCGGGTAAGGGCGCAAAAGTCTCTAAAGATGCCTTGTCCCGGGATCCGCGCTTCCAGTCGGTCGATGCCGTGATCGAAGACGTCATCACCAAAGGACAAATCCCCGGCGCAGTTCTCCTCGTAGGAAGCAAAGGCAAAGTCATCTATCGCAAGGCTTATGGGCACCGCGCGCTAGTGCCCAATCAGGAGCCGATGACGACCGACACCATCTTTGACATCGCGTCCCTAACCAAATGCGTTGCCACGGCAACGTCGGTCGCGCGCATGTTGGAACTGGGTCAATTGAGACTGAACGACACTATCGGCAAATTCATTCCGGAGTTTGCGACTAATGGCAAGCAAGAGATCACGATTCGCGAGCTGATGACGCACTATTCCGGCCTTGGTCCCGATCTCGATCTGCGCCAGCCCTGGAGCGGCCGCGAGACTGCTTTCAACATGATCGCCGCAGAAAAGCCGGTGATGGCGCCGGGCTCGCATTTTCTCTATAGCGACATCAACTTTGAGATCCTCGGCCTCATAGTTGAGCGGATCTCGAACCTTACTCTCGATAAGTATGCATCCATCCACGTCTTCCAACCATTGAAGATGAAGCACACCGCGTTCCTTCCGCCGGAGTCGTGGAACAAGAAGATCGCGCCCACGCAATATGACGAACATAATGTGATCTTGCGCGGAGTGGTACATGATCCCACGGCACGCCGCATGGGCGGGGTGGCGGGTCATGCGGGAGTGTTCTCGTCGGCTGACGATCTTGCGCTGTTCGCGCAGGCGATGCTCGATGGAAACAAAATACTCACCAAATCGACGATCGAGAAGATGACCACTCCACAACAACCCCCTACCGCGACCGATCTTCGCGGCCTGGGCTGGGATATCGATTCGCCTTTCTCCAGTAATCGCGGAGAACTTTTACCCATCGGGTCTTATGGACACACCGGTTTCACCGGAACTTCACTCTGGATCGATCCCTACTCGAAAACGTATGTGATCCTGCTTTCGAACGCGGTGCACCCGAACGGGCCGCCACCCGGAGGGCCGGTTGTTTCTCTAAGAACGCGCGTGATGGACGGCGTTACATCAGCGCTGAAACTCCATGTCGATTCAGCCACCGCGAACAAGATCGCCTCCATCACCGGCTATAACGAAGCTGCAGTTGGCAGTCATCGTCCAGTGGCGCGCAATGGAAAAGTTCTGAATGGAATCGACGTTCTCGAAGCGGAGAATTTTGCCCAGCTGAAGCAGGGCAGAGACGTAACGCGCATCGGGATTCTTACCAACCAGAATGGTGTGGACCTTGATGGCAAACGTACCATCGATGTCCTCAATGCCGCCCAGGGGATCAAGGTTGTGACCCTCTTTGCGCCGGAGCATGGACTCACGGTCTCGCATGACAGCACTAACCTCCACGATGCGGTCGACGAAGCGACAAAGATCCCCATCATCAACCTGTACGGCGACGCGAATGCGCGAAAACCCTCACAGGACGCATTTAAGGGACTCGATGCAGTCGTAGTCGATCTGCAAGACGTCGGTGCTCGCTATTGGACCTATGACGCTACCATGGGCTATTTCATGGACGGCGCCGCGCAAGCAGGCATCCAGGTATTCGTGCTTGATCACCCGAATCCCGTAGGCGGTGTGCTGGTGCAAGGTCCGGTGCCAGACATCAAGCAAAGCTTCGTGAATTACTACCCGGTCCCTACGCGGCACGGTATGACCATCGGCGAGCTTGCGACCATGTACAACACCGAGTTGCACATCAACGCCAAGCTCAACGTGGTGAAGATGCAAGGATGGCAGCGTGGCGATTGGTTCGATTCCACCGGACAGGAATGGATGAATCCTTCCCCTAACATGCGGAGTCTGCTCGAAGCAACGCTTTACACCGGTGTGGGGATCATCGAGGGTACAAATGTTTCCGTTGGACGCGGCACAGACGCTCCCTTCGAGGTTGTCGGCGCGCCATGGATCCATGGCCGTGATCTAGCTGACTATTTGAACCGGCGTAACATCGCCGGCGTGCGATTTGTGGCGACGACGTTTACGCCAGATAACCGCTTGGAAAATTCCAAGTTAGTGAACCAAAAGTGCAGCGGAATCAATATTGTTGTTCTTGACCGCTACGCGCTTGATGCTCCACAGCTAGGTATGGAGATTGCTTCAGCGTTGATACGTCTTTATCCGACGGACTACAAACCGGAACGCATGATCCAATTGCTGGGCAATAATGCAGCATTCGATGCTCTAAAAACGGGCACCGACCCACGCCGCATCGCCGACGATTGGCGTGACGGCATCGCTACATTCGAACAGACACGAAGCAAGTATTTGCTCTACAAATGACCCAACGAGGTGATCTCATGCGGCTTTTCGCGATTGCATCTCTTTTCATCCTGACCGGCGCGCTGTGCGCGCAGACAGCCAACCCGGCTCCGGTTGCCATCACCATCGATAAGGACCTTCAGGCGAAAGTGGAAGAGATCGCTAAGCAACATCACGGCAAAGTCGCCCTCTATGCGGAGAACCTGAAGACGGGCAAGAGCGTGGCCGTTGAGGCCGATGTGGTGATCCCAACAGCCTCAACCATTAAGCTGACCGCCCTCGTCGAAGCTGGACATGAGATCAAAGACGGCAAAAAGCATTGGGACGACAAAGTCACTTTGCGCAAAGAAGACCAGGTCGGCGGCTCTGGTGTTTTCCAATTTCTGCGAACGCCCATCCAGCTTTCATTTGAAGACGTGCTTACCTTCATGGTGATCACCAGTGACAACACCGCGACCAACCTCGCCATCGACCAACTGAGCATTCCCGCGATCAATGCGCGAATCACGGCTCTTGGATTGAAAGACACATATTTCTACAAGAAGGTTTTTAAGCCGGCCGAAGGGCCTCTGCCCGCTGACTACAAACTGTATGGGCTAGGGAAAACCACCGCACGCGAGATGGCAAAAGTCATCACCAGCATTAACAACTGCGAGATCGGGGATCCTGACATCTGCAAAAAGCTTTTGGAGATGCTGAAGAACCAGCAGGACCGCAATTCCATCCCGCGCTATACGGAGTTCTCAGATACCTCGGAAACTCCGTCAGCCATCGCTAATAAGACGGGCGCACTGAATGCGCTACGCGCGGACGTCGGGATCGTGTACACGAAGGAAGGCCCCATCGTGATCTCTGCATACACTTACGAGAACAAAGACCAGAAATGGACACCGGACAATGAGGGCTATATCACCATGGCTAAACTGGCGAAGGAGATCGTAGATCAGTGGGCGCCGAAGGGGTTGGAGCCTAAACCGGATGCGGCGGCAAAATAACCGACAACTGACACAGTTCCCGTGTGCATAAGGTAAAATAG
>JAICWB010000202.1 GCA_025935035.1 Terriglobales bacterium | reverse complement strand
GGAACGAAGGTTGCAGTAGGTGGTTAAATCTTCTTGCCGGAGACGTAGGGATTCCCCGTCACAAAAAACCGCAACGGCAACTCCGCCGACTTAGTAATCCCGATCCGCACGGTCGTAGTGATACGCGGATGCGCCATCTCGCCGTCATCCACGATGATGAGGTCGGAATCGGGCGCGGTGAAATCTTTGCCATTGTCGCGTGGACGCGTAATGTTCAGCGCCTGAGCCAACCGCCCCGGACCGCTAGTCAGCAGCTTGCGCTCTTTAGCATTTTCGATATCCGTCAACTTCAGCCCGCGCCACAGCATCATCTGCTCTGCGCCTTCGAGCGGCTCCAGTGCGCGAAACAGCGCCGCGCCGCCGTGGTTCTCTTTGTCGCAAGATACATTCGCGCAGAAATGCATGCCGTAAGTGAAGTAGACATAACAATGTCCGGCCGGCCCGAACATCACGGCATTACGCTCCGTCTTGCCCGCGTAAGAATGCGCGGCCATGTCCTTCGCGCCAAGGTAGGCTTCAGTCTCAACGATGCGTCCGGAGACGATCTGTCCATCCTTGCATATGCGCACAAGAATTTTCCCCAGCAGCGCCCGTGCGACGATGCGCGGATGACGGGCATAGAAGGAACGGGGAAGTGGTTGCAGCATCAGTGATCGATAGACGTTATTGCGTTATGCCAAGTTTTACATTTTCCAGCTGTGCCTTTAGAGATGCAGAGAAACCTTTCGTGTAACCGACGTTTGTCCAAACGATTTTTCCGTCTCTATCTACCAAAGCTACGCTTGGATATCCCAAAAGTCCCCACTGCCGCTTGGCGACCTCGCCTTTGTCATGTAGGTTAGTCCACCTGTAATTCTGCGAATGAATGTACTCGTCTCCTTTGTCAGGAAACTGATCTTCATCGACGGCCCATATCACTAAGCCCTTATCGAAATATGAATGGGGCAGTTGTGACACAGTCTTCATCTCCTCTAGACACGCCCCGCACCACGATGCCCAGAACTGCAATAGCACTACCTTGCCCTTCAGATCGGTCAAATCTTTGACCGTTCCTTCTTTGTCAGTCAGTTTGAGAGCAGGAGCTGCGTCTCCAACACCAGGCGTCCTGGCCACGGTCTGCCGGGCATCATCGATCAAATAAGCATTTGCCGGAGCGTTGAACACGAACAGTGCTGGATCCGGTTGAGCAACAAAATCCGCTTTCGTATACACGGTTTCGACGGTGCGACTCTGTTTATCTACATCGTCATTCACATTAAGCGGCCCATTTGTCACAATGACCGATTTTCTTACCAATCCACTTGTCTTATCGATCCAATACCTGCTCTCGCGGACGGAATCCACACCTTCGCGGTAGGAAGTAGTTTGAACGGTGCGGACTATAGAGCAAGGAATGGAAAATGTTCCCACCCTGATCGTCTCGTCCTTCTCAAATTCCGCGTAGTCAGCCTCATCGTTCAATCGCACCAGACTCTGCAATGCTGCGTTCGCCCAGCTTTGGGCAGTTCCTCCGGCCGTGCCTCCCACGCGAGGGCCTCGGGGCTTGCTGGCGTCCGCAGGCTGGATGCTGTATTGGCGGAGCCCTCTTTCTAGAAACCAGTCCGTTTCACCGTCTGTGACACGCAACCAATCCGGAGCGGTACGCTCAAAATGGATCTTGTTGTCAGAGGCAGCGACTATATAGGACTGCTTGGACCAACCGCTGGAGTATGGAGTGACAGTCGTTATCTTGGTCTCCCACTCGAGTTGATAGGTCTTCCTGTTTTTGTATTTCGCGGAAGCATAGCGCAGCAACTGAGCGGCGTCAGCAGCGTGGCACAGAGAAGCGGAAATCAAAATGACGAGGCAGCAAGCGATTCTTTTCAACATGGCGAGGGCTCCTTGTCGGAAGATGTCCGCCAAGTCTACCCCGAAATCTATTTCTTTGGAGCCGCCTTCTTCTTCGCAGGCACCACAGGCTTCTTCGCCGGCGGCTTCTGCAACTCCAGCGGCAGTTCGCACGCCTTGGGACAATTCGCATCGATCCATGCATCCACGTTCTTCTCAAGGATATCCAGCGGCAACGGACCGGAGCCCAGCACAACATCATGAAAATCGCGTACATCGAAGCGGTCGGCAAACTCCTGTTTGGCATGGGCGCGCAACGCTTTGATCTTTAACTCGCCGATCTTGTATGCCAGCGCCTGCCCCGGCCATCCGATGTAGCGGTCGATCTCGTTCGTCACGTCGTTCTGCGTCTTGGCCGCGTTCTGCATGAAGTAATCGATGGCTTGCTGGCGCGTCCAATGCTTGTAGTGCATGCCCGTGTCCACAACCAGCCTCACCGCGCGCCACATCTCGTAAGTGAGCTGTCCGAACTTGGAATAAGGATTGTCATACAATCCCATCTCGTCGCCGAGCGACTCTGAGTACAATCCCCACCCTTCAACGAAAGCCGTGTAATACGCATTGCGGCGGAACTCGGGAATATTTTTCATCTCCATGGCCAAAGCCATCTGCAGGTGATGTCCCGGAACAGCCTCATGCATGGTGAGCGCCATCATCTCCCACTTCGGACGCGTCTCCGGCTTGTACAGGTTCACCTGGTACATTCCCGGACGCGACCCATCTTCGGCGCCGGGCTGGTAATAGGCCGTGGTCTGGTATGGGGCGATGCTGTCTGGTATGGGGATAACCCCATAGGGCTGCCGGGGCAGTATCTTGAATTCCTTCACCAGCAGAGGATCGATGCGTTTGGCGTTCGCGCGTGAAGCTTCCAATAGTTCATCGCCGGTCTTGTAAAAGAATTGCGGGTCTGTTCGCAGGAAGTTAAAGAACTCCTGCATCGAGCCTTTGAAGCCGGTCTGGTCTTTCACCGTTTCCATCTCAGCGTGTATGCGCGCCACCTCTTTCAGTCCGAGTTGATAGATCTCTTCGGGCGTCATGTTGGTGGTGGTGTGCTTGCGGACGGCGAACTTGTAGTACTCGTCGCCGTTCGGCATCTGCCAAACGCCCGCATCGGGATAGCAAGCCGGCAGATATTCCTTCTTAAAGAAATCATCAAACTTCTTCAACGCAGGAACCACTTTTTCGGCAACGGCGGTACGCGCATCTGCCGCCAGCATCTTCTGGTCTGCCGCGGAGATGGTCTTGGGAAACTTCTTAAAGGGCGCGTAGTAATCGCTCTGCGTCGGGTCAGACACAATCCGCTTCTCGATCTGGTCAGGCACGCGGTCCATGGTGAGCTTGCTCGGCAGAATGCGAGTACGCACGCCCTCGCGCAGCAACTCAATGGTCTGGTCCACCATGGCGGGATAGGCGTTCAAACGCGCGATCCAATCCTGGTAGTCCTTTACCGTGTCAAAACGCAAGAGCTCGGCAAACGTATCCATGGTGTAGACGCCGCCGTCCTGCTCATTTACCGCCAGCAGATAAGTCTTGAACTTGTGCTCTTCGAGGCTTTCATCTTCGCCCCGCTTGAACAGGTCATAGTTAAGCTGGTCGGCTGGAGTGAGAGCGCTGCGATCGATAGCCTCCAGCTTTTTCAATGTCTGCTGGGTGTGTTGAAAGTCTTTCTCGACTGACGCCAGGCTTACATCTGGCAGCTTGTCATTCCAGCGGCGGTCGCCCTGGTAAGAGGCAAACAGCGGATTCTGCTCCAGCCCGTATTCCCACTCGGAATCAAACAGCGCGTGCAGCGCGATGGCTGGATCGATCTTTTCTGCCGAAGCGCCGCCCTTTTTAGCGGCCGGTTTCTTCGGCGAAGTCTGCGCAAACGCGCCACGGCACAAGCTAAAAAAGAAAATCGCTAAAAAGATTCGGCGGGCAGCAGACATACGTGTGCTCCTGAAAGGAAAGAATTGCAAAGAAAGATTACACGATTTGACGCGCAAAGCCTGCGGACGTTAGTGGCTGTGCGAGCGTCCATGTTCATGCGTATGCACCGGCATCACGCACTCATGCTCGGTCTCGCATCCCGTATGCTCAAACTGGATAGTCGTATGCACAATGTGGAAGCGGTCTGACAGACAGTGCTTCACGTCGCGCAAGATACGTTCACTCTCTGATGGTGGGATGTCCGTAATAAGAATGTGGGCGGAGAGCGCATGCATCTCTGACCCGATGCTCCACACGTGAAGGTCGTGCACGTCCATCACTCCACCGCAGGATTTGATCTCGCTGACGATGTTCTCCACTTTGATTCCGCGAGGCGTGCCCTCAAGCAGAATATTTAGCGTCTCGCGGATGATGTCGAATGACGACCACAGGATCAAACACGCGATTGCGATCGACAGCACCGGATCGATCCACGTCAGCCCGGTGAAGAACATCACCGCGCCACCCACGATCACTGCGGCGGTCGAAAGAGTGTCACCTAGTTGGTGAATGAACGCGCTGCGGATATTGATGTCGCGGCTGCTCGACCACAGCATGCCCGCAATGGCGCCATTCATAAGCACGCCCACCGCCGCGACCCACATCACCGTCTGTGCATTCACGGTCAGAGGATTGCGCAATCGCGCCAGCGCTTCCACAAAAATGAATCCTGAGATCACGACCAGAGTAAGCGCGTTCACAAACGCAGCCAGCACTCCGGCTCGGTGATACCCATAGGTGCGGCTTTCGTCCGCCGGACGCGATTGAAAATAAATGGCCACCCAGGAAAGCAGCAGCGCCAGAAAGTCCGAGAGATTGTGTCCCGCCTCAGAGAGCAGCGCCAGAGAGTGCGCGCGCATGCCCATCACTACCAGCACAGCGATGTATATCAATGTGGCGATAAGTGAAAACCGCAACACCGCCCCCGTCCGGGCATGCGAATGGTGGGCGTGAGAGTGCATAAGGCCAGTTTACGGCGACCTGAAAGTCGATTCAACCGCCCTCCACACCTAGGCAACTAGACGAGCAACCCCGAATCTGCATCCTAGGTATGTGAAAAGTACCGTTCGTTACAGCCTTCCACAAAAGTTTAGGAATAGTCAGGAGACCCATGAAGAACCGAGCGATTTACATTTTGGCGACTGCGGCGCTCGCCGCCACGGCCTTTGCCCAGCAACAGACTCCGCCCGCGACGGCGCCGAATCCGAGCGTCGCGCCCGACGCCAAGCAGGCTCAGCCCGCGAAACCGGACGCTCCGGCTACCGATCCGACCGCTACCACCAGCACCACCCCGGCGCCGCCCGCTTCCGCTACCCAGGATAAAAGCGTCACGCCTGACACTCAGTCGAGGGACGCTCAACGGTCCACTCAAATGGCCCAGCCTACGCAATCACAACTCCCGCAGTCCGACGCCAGCGTAGCCGCGCTCGACACCAGCGGACTCAGCTCCGCCCAGCTTCAACAGAAGATCGAAGCCGCCATCCATAGCGAACCCACGCTCAGCGGCAGTGACCTCACCGTGAACGTGACCGATGACGAGATCAATGTCAGCGGCACAGT
>JAICWB010000051.1 GCA_025935035.1 Terriglobales bacterium | reverse complement strand
GATCATGTGGCCAAGGAGCTGTCCGCTGGTGGAGTAGCTGAACGAGCGCGCGTAGGTGAGCTCGTGGATCTTGCCAATGTCGTGGAGGAACGCGCCGGTAAGGACCAGATCGCGGTTCACGTTCGGATAATTGCGGCAGACGAGATCGCATGAGGTCATCAGCGAGATGACGTGGTCGAGCAGGCCGCCGATGAAGGCGTGGTGCAGAGTCTTCGCCGCGGGGGCGTTCTTGTAGGCACGCTCGATCTCAGGATCTGCCATGAAGGCGCAGAGCAAGGCGCGCAGGTTTTCGTCCTTCATGCCGGCGACAAAATCGCCTAGCGTCTTCCAGAGCACATCAATGTCTTTGGTGGTCTTAGGGAGATAGTCGCCGAACTCTACTTCGGAGGCGTCCATGCGGCGGATCTTGTGGATGGTGAGCTGGAAGCGCCCGTTGTATTTATTGATGAGGCCGCGGATCTTGATAATGTCATCTTGCTCGAAGGCGCCCATGGCCTCGGGCACGCCATCCCACATCTTGGCTTCGATGCTGCCAGTGCGGTCAGAGAGTGTGAGCGCGAGATACGGCTCGCCGGTCTTCTTGGGCTTGATCTGCTTGGAAGCTACGACGAAGGATGCAGTGATGTTCTGGTTCTCGTGCTTGGCGCACTGGTCGAGGAAGAATTCTTTCATAGGGCTTGCCTTGTATTTACCTCAGGGGCTAAAGCCCACGGTGAGTGCATTCGTGCGGCGCGGCTAAAACCGCGCTGTCTCAAATCTAGAAGATCAACATCTTCTTCTTTTTCTTTTTTGCTTTTTGCGCCTGTTCTTCCGGTGAATTCGCGGCCGCAACTATGATCGGCTTAGTCTGATTGGGGCTGGCCCCGGTGTCAACGAATCCGGGCTTGATATCGATGTAAGCATCCTCGCGCAACTTGGTGAGATAGGCGCGCAGGGCGGGCTGCAGGCGCTCGTAATAGATGGCCTCTTGGATCTGCTGCTCGACGTCTTTCTGAGGCGGCACGCCGGCTTGGATATGGTCCAGCACCTTCAGGATGATGAATCCTTGCTTGGTGCGGATGACGTCAGTGACTTCACCCTTCTTCATGTTGAAGACTTTGTCTTCGATCTCTTTGGAGAGCGAGCCGCGCTTGAATGCGCCAAGGACGCCGCCGTCAGCGGCGGTGGGGCCGTCAGAAGATTTTTTAGCTACATCTTCGAATTTTGCGCCCTTCTTGATCTCCTCAAGCAATTGGTTCGCTTTGGCTTCGGCGGCTGCCACCTTGGCGGGGTCTTCTGCCAGTTGCGGCTGCTGGTCTTTGCTATCGACGGGTTGCGGGGACGCGGTGGAGGCCATGATCTCCGCTAGTGCGACTTGTTCCGGCTGGGCGAAGCTGGCCTTGTGTTCTTCGTAATATTTGGTGATGTCGGATGGAGCGATGACCATCTTGCGGCCGACTTCCTGACCGATCACGGCTTGCGTGACGATGTCATTGCGCATGTTCTTCTTGAAATCCTCGAACGAGACGCCCTGGGCTTGCGCAGCCTTCTCCAGGTCTTCCATCGATTCAAGGTTCATGCTCTTGCGGATGTCATCAAGGCGCTTGATGAGTTCCGTGTCACCGGTGATGCCAAGATCTTTGCCGCGCTGTACTAGAAGCTGCTGGTCGATGAGGTCGCGGAGCACGTCTTTATCTTTGGCGGCGATGTCTTTATCGGTGACATTCGGATCCTTCTGCTTGAGTTCGGTTGCAGTGGCTTCTTTGGCGCGCTGAAGGTCAGAACGCGTGATGATCTGGTCATTGACGCGAGCGACGATGTCCTCGATCACGGTCTGCGCGGAGGCAGTCGCGCCAAGGCAGGCAAGTATGAGGGCGATATTAAGTATTTTGGAAAGCATTGGACTTAGTTAGATTTTACAGGGCTGAGAGGCTGGAAGCGAGGGGCTAGGGGTGAAAAAACCGGGAGGAGAGAGGGACGGACCGCTGAAAACCCCACCTTAACCGTCAAAAAGCGGGACGGTGAAGGTGGGGCACCCTTGGTTATAGATCTTACTTGCTTTTCTTCTTGCCGAAGAGCCCACCAAGGACATTGGTAATGCCCTGAGTCCCTTGGACAGGGGCTTTGAGGGTATTGCCAACCATGCCGGCTACATCTGGAATAAAAATGGGATTCTGAGTGGTGCCCTGAATCATAAAAGGAATCTCGCCTTTTGCCTGTCCGAGGTTGGAGAGATTCGCCAGTTGACCGACTGCGCCGCCGCCGTTGGCTAATTTGGCCTTCATCTTGAAGTTCAGGGAATTGTTAGCGCCGATGACGCCGTCACCGGTGACTGTTCCCACACCCGGGATAACGAGCTGAAGGGCGTCTGCCTTAATGCCTTCTGGAGCTACGCGCAGTTTGGAGGCAAGGGTCTGAATGAGCATGTCAGAACCCGAAGGGATGCCTGCGAGAGCGCCTATGGCCGAAGCTTTCGACTTGAGGTTGAATCCGGCGAGTTTGGAATTGACGATGTCGATGGGTCCTGAGGTGACGAGACGATCGACGGGACCGGCGATGTTGAGGTCAGCATTCACGGTACCGCCTTGCAGTTGCGAGCCCGGCGGGAGAACGACGCCTACCGCGGGTAATAAGCCTTCGATAGTCTCAATCGGCATTTTCGTGGCTTTAAGCACGCCGTTCACGACCATTGTTTGTCCGCGCGTATCAACCGTCCCAGTAAAGTGCGCTGGATTCGTGCCGTTGCCGGCGGAAACGTCGGCGCGCGAGATGGTTCCCTTCTTGGCGTCGAGGTTGAGATCAGAAGCGTAGTCCATGTGGATGACTTCGTGCGAAGGAGTACCGCCTTTTACCAGCTTCAGATTCTTGGCTGAGATCTTGCCTTCAGAATGCAGGTTCTTACCGTCAGACTTAACAGTGCCATCGTAGTCGACAACGCCGGCGATTCCCGTGCCGGGATCGACGAATCCACTGGCAGCGAGGTCCAGGTCTTCGACCTTGATAGTGCCGTGCATGGGCGTATCGGTGATGTCACCGCTTTTTGCCATGGGACCGGCTTCGCCTTCGACACTTAAGCTGCCGCCGCCGGGCGTCTTTGCGTCCACATTGAAGGGGAAAGCAGACTTGTCAGAGAAATTTTGCACGCGGACGTTCACATCGTCATAGGTGTGACGTTTAGCGGCCTGGTCCACGGTTATGCGTCCGTGGGCGATGCGGAGATCCTGGACGGAAATATTTTGCCCGCCAGACGATGGTGCTTTGTTGCTCTGTGCAGAGTTAGCGCCGAGCGTGGAAAAGTTCCATTTGCCGGCTGCGTTGTGCATGAGATTGATCTGCGGCTCATCGAGCTGCACGGAGGTCACGCGGATGTCGCGCGACATGATGAGGGGCATCATCTCCACGCCCACGGTCAGGGATTTTGCGGTCAAGAACGGTTGTTTGCTGAACGCGGGATCATCCGCAACGCTGACGTCCTCGAGCACCACTCCGCCTTTGAGCAGCGAGACGTTCATTTTGCCGATGGTCACGGAGCGGCCGAGCGCTTCTTTGGCGTGGCTTTCCACCATAGGACGGAATTTTTCCGCATTCACGAAGAAAGGAATGCAGAGCACGGCAATGATGATGATGGCAATGATGCTGCCCAGGATGATCCAGAGTTTTTTCATGATGGCACCATGACCCCGAGGGGCGGGGAGCGCCAAATGACGGGCGCTAGGCTGAATTGCGGGCCGCGTGGCTCGCGGCCGAGCTTCGCATCAAAGCGAGGGTGGTCACATCGTTCGGCTCGTCACCGCCGAGACCGGGGATATGCAAACTGGGCCCGAATCGCGATGGCTGTTTCTGGTGCGACTCAACGGCTTGCAAGATCATCTGGCAGACCGCATTCGCGGAGCTGAAACCACCATTGCTTAAAAGGTCTTGTACACGTTTGATGCCGAAATCGTCACTCGCGCCTTTCGACTCAGTGACCCCGCGCGACACTAGCACCAAAGTAGCGCCATCTTCAACGGCGCAATATTGGCTGTCATGCGTGGAATGCGAGAAGAGGCCGAGAGGCAATCCGTTGGCCTCAAGAAGCAGCGTTCCTTCTTCATCCTTTAGGACGGCGGGCGTATGGCCGGCATTAATGTAGGTGAGAGTCTGGATGTCTTCGTCATAACAGCCGAGGAACGCGGGCGCACAGCGAACGCCTCCGGCTTCCGCCATGATCTTGCGGTTCATCTCAAGAAGCAACTTGGTGATGGCTTCGGAATCTTCGAGGTTGGGATCGTCAAAAAATATCTTGCCCTTCTCGCGGAACATATCCTGAGCAGCAGCGGCGATGTGCAAGGCGGTCTCGCGCTTGCCGGCGATGTCGAGCATCATGAACAGCAACTTGGAATCGCGGACGGTAAGAAAATCATAAAAATCACCGCCGGTGCGGGCGGCGCGGTATCCGGCAGCCACTTCGGTGGCATTGAGCGTGGGGACTACCGATGGAGCCGGCTTGCGAAGGGTCGGCGCAGGAGCACTGGATTTAAAGGGCAGCTTCATTCAGGGGCCGGGGTCAGAAGAAAGTTAACACAACAGCCGCAGCGAAGAAAGACCGCTGTTTATGCACTTAGTCGCCGTAACTGCGCTTCAGGTAGGTGGCGAGTTCGGCTTCGAGCTGGCCGTAACCGGAGTGGATAGTGCTGCGCAGGGCAGATTCGGTCGATTGGCCATCTCCGAGACGCTTGACGATGCCCGTGAGGTCTGACATTCCGTAGGTGTCGCGAATATATTCAGCGGCAAAAAGCGATTGCGTGTAAGCGACGCTGGCTTCGCCGGTGTTGAAGCGGATAAAGGACGCTTCCAGTTCGTTCAACGGAATGTTGTGTTGCGTGCCGTAAAGCCGGGCCAACTGTCCGCCTACCCCGCGCACGCTGCGCGGTTCTTCCAGTTGCGCGATGCCTTCATTCAGCCAAGTGGGGCAGCGCCCTTTTGCGATAGCGTTAATGAATGAGTGCGTGAGTTCGTGCTTGAGGACGCGAGAAAGGTCTGACGTCATCATAGTGAGGCCGCTGACAGGCATGCGCAATTTGCCGTCGTAAAGCGCGCCGCTCCATTTGGGGGCTTGCGTAACGTCAAAGTATTGTTTGTCAGTGTAGAGAATGACGGGGATGCTCTCACGCGGCACAAAGTTGAAATCGCGGCTGAGGTCGTTGAAGTGCTGCTCGAGGGTCAGCATGATGTCTTGCCGCAATTGCGCCGGCGCCTGGCTGCCTTCGTACATCATGGTGAAGTGGCTGCTACTTTCCTGAGCGAAATCGCTCCCGGTAGCTAGTTCGCGCTCCGCGCGTTTCAACAGTTCTGCAACCTTCACATCCGGCTGAAGCTGCAACGAATGTTTCAGTGACGCAACCGCTTCTTTCGTCTTGTTCAACTGGTATTGCGCATAACCGAGAATGCCGAATGCAGGGCCGGAATCCGGGGCGAGGCGGGAGGCGCGCTCGGCAACGGACTCAGCTTCTTTGAAGTGGCCGAGACGGAGCAGCACGGAACCGTAATGCGTAAGGATGTCAGCGTTGTCGGGAACAATGTCATTGGCCCGGGAGATGTATTTTGCAGCGGCTTCAAAGCTGCCATTGGTCTCTTCGAAGTGCGCGGCCAGCGAATATGCGTAAGCGGACTTGAGTGCGTTCCCTTCCTGTTCCAGATCATTCAGAACACTGGTATCGAGCTTGCCGTTTACGACGAGTCTGGCGGCAAGCTGGCCAGGGTCGGCGACGCCCAGCTTAGGCTCGTCGGGAACAGAGGGAATATCCTCTGAGCGGGTGACAACCGGCGACCCGCCGGAGTCTATGGATTGGACTGAACTTTTGGGAAGGGCAAACGTGTTGTCGCCAACCGTGTACTCGACACGGCCATTCACTTCGCGCACACTATCAGCGAAGATCGTGCGTCCGTTCTTAAGATGGATGGTGTCGGCAGAGGCAGACGCGAGCAGGAGTCCTGCGAGGTATAGCGCCCGACAATCACAGATGCGGCCTACAAAATCCATGTTTGACTTCCCTGCAGCGGAAAATCTTACCAGCAAGCCGAAGGCGGCAAAATGGGTTTTACACCTGCGTACATACTTTAGTAATGCGTGCTTCGTGGTGCTGTGCCTGGTAGCTACGGCGGCGCAGGGGCAGGCGCCGCCCTCGCAAAATGCTGGGCCGGTGACGGCGCTGTATCGGCGGATCAACAGCGTGGGGCTCGATCCCAGGCTCATCTATAACGTACGCGGCGCAGCACTTGACCGCGAAGACCTGCACGTTTCACTGGACGACGGCACCATCGCGTTCTTGCAGGAAGTGGATGGAAGGATCACGGGCGCATTGTTCGTGGGCGAGGGCACGGTGCTTATCGTGCCGCCGGACAATGTAGAGCGGCATTCACTGGGAATGTTCACCGGGTCCGCGGTGTTAAACCGGCAATTCAATCACGCTTACTTCCGTTTTTACGATTCGCATTTTCTTAGCGACCTGCGTCCCTATTTGCGGGCCCTGGATGATCCGCAAACATTTCTACAGGAAAACGACTCTCTGGTGAAAGCGCTTGCCCCATCGGATTCGCTGCGCTTGCTGCTGTCAATGACGCGTGAGGCGAAGATCGAGCCGGGCAATTCACTGACAGGAGAATTCATGCACGGCCGCTTCGTGGGCGCATCCAGCACCTTTGACGCCAGCTGGGACACGGCTGTGAATGAACAGATATCCGTCGGGCAAACTTCCTATAACGAGCGTGGCGCGTACTACGACCAGTGGATGCTCTTCCCTATGCGTTCGGTCCGGCAACGCGACGCGGAGCGGTTGGCGCGCGGCATCAGCAACGACACGTTGTACGAAGACGAGATCAAGATCTCCAACTACAAAGTGCACACGCGTGTGACTCCACCGACTGAGCTGGCCGTTGACGCGACGATGGATATAAAAGCGCGACGCGGCGGAAGCAAGGTATTTCTGTTTGAACTTTCTCGTTACCTGAAAGTGAGTAGCGTGACGTTGGAACGCGTGAACGCTCCCGGAGCAGCGAATGAAGCGGCTTCCATCCCGCTGGAGTACATACAAAATGAGGCGATCGAGGGCACTGACCTGGCACGTCGCGGCAATGACTTGATCGCAATAGCGTTTCCTCATCCGCTGGTCGAAGGCGAGCAGTTCAAGGTGCACCTGGTGTACTCGGGATCGGTGTTATCCGAAGCGGGCGGAGGCCTGCTTTACGTGGGCGGACGCGGCGCGTGGTATCCGAACCGCGGGCCGATGATGTCAAACTTTGACCTGGAGTTTGAGTCGCCGGTGGAGTGGAAGCTGCTGGCTACGGGAAAAATCTCTTCGCGTTCAACGAAAGACGGGATAGAAACCACGCGATGGATCTCAGAGCGGCCGATCCCTTTGGCGGGTTTTAATCTCGGTAAGTATACGGCGGAGACAGAAAAGACCAAGGTAGGCGATGTGGATGTGACGGCATACGCCACTCAGGGCCTGGAAAATGGCTTCCCCTCAGCGCAGTTGAAACCAGAAGTGGTCATACCGGGCCAAGGAGTGCAGCCGATCCTGGCGGTGCCACAGATAACCCCGCTGGTACCGGCGCACAACGCAAGAATGGTGGCGGAGAAAGCGCGAGACACGATCGACTTTCTCGCGCCGCATCTGGGGGCGTATCCCTACTCATCACTCGAACTCACGCAGATGCCGGGGCCAGACAGCCAAGGATGGCCGGGCCTGATCTTTCTCTCCAGCCACGTTTTTCTTACTCCGGCGCAACGCGCGCAGGGACGTGGTGCAAGTTATGCGACTTCACCAGAGGAGTTGATCTACAACCATTTGATGGTGGCCCATGAGACAGCGCACCAATGGTGGGGCGATGCGGTGCTGTGGCAGTCGTATCGCGACCAGTGGCTGATGGAGGCGCTGGCAAATTATTCAGCATTGTTAGAGATGGAAGCCGCTACGCCGCAAGACGCGAGAGATATTTTGGATTTTTATCGCGAAGAACTGGAAACACCCGCGCGCGACGAGACCAAGCCGCGAAAGGATGCGGGGCCGGTTTCGTTCGGATTGCGGCTGAACTCGGCGCCATTCCCGAATGCGTATGAGGCAGTGGCTTACGGACGCGGAACGTGGCTGATCCACATGGTGCGCGAGGTATTGAGGAATCAGAATGGAAAGGGCGACTCGGACGCAGTCTTTTATTCCATGCTGCGGGGCCTGCAACAGAAATATTCCGGCAAGGCTATGTCCACGCAGGATCTACAATTGGCGCTGGAAGAGGTTTGGCCGGCGTCACTGCGCTATGAAGGAAAGAAATCGCTCAATTGGTTTTTTGATGGGTGGGTGAATGGAACTTCTGTCCCAAAGATCGAACTGAAATCTGTAAAGTTCAGCGAGGCTGGGGGAAAGAAAGTTGCGCGCGCGAATCTGGTGCAAAGTGAGGCACCTGATTCACTGGTGACGGTGGTCCCCATTTACGCGCAGACTGCCGCGGGACTGGTTTTTGTGGAACGCGTATTTGCCGATGGAAATGAGACGGCGGTCAAGCTTACGGTGCCGGCGGGAACGAAAAAGTTGGTGGTGGATCCATATGAGACGGTGTTGAGGGTGAAGTGAAGCGATTTGTAATTTGTAATTTGTAATTGAAAAGTGCTAGCGGGCACTGCCTGCAGAATAAAGAGCCCGAAGACTTGCTGTCTTCGGGCTCTTGTTTTGCGGGCTGAAGCCGGCCAGTGGTTTTCTTGCTTGTCATCGGCACGGATAAATCCGTGGCCTGACTGTTTCGTTCACCAGACCCTGCAGGCGTTCTCGCGGACCATGGGCTGCCCGGCTTTGCAGCCGTAGGCTTTTTGGAATTCGGCGGAGTTGCTGGCTGCGCCGATGACGCGGTATTTGCCGGGCGAGTGCGGATCAACGTCTGCGCGGCGACGGAGTTCCGCTTCGGAGGTGTTCTCACACCATACCTGGGCGAAGCCGAGGAAGAAACGCTGTTCAGGGGTGAAGCCATCAATCTCTTTGCGTCTTGATGGGTCCTCGTTCAGCACTTTTTCCAGCGCGTTGTAGGCGATGTGGATGCCGCCGTTGTCGGCCGTGTTCTCACCGAGCGTGAGGCGGCCCTTGAGGTGAACATCGCCCGCCGGGTCCTTCACGCTGGTGAAACCGGAGTACTCGTCTGCGATGCAAGTGGTGCCTTTGTTAAACGCTTCGAGATCAGCAGGCGTCCACCAGTTCTGGAAGTTGCCCTCGGCGTCGAACTTGCTGCCTTGATCGTCAAAGCCGTGAGTGTATTCGTGTCCAATGACCACGCCGATGGCGCCGAAGTTCACGGCGTCATCCATATTGCGATCAAAGAATGGCGGTTGCAAGATGCCGGCGGGGAAGACGATCTCATTGTTCGCCGGGTTGTAATACGCGTTGACGGTGGGCGGAGTCATGCCCCACTCGGTGCGTATGGTTGGCTTGCCGATCTTGTCATAGTTGCGCTTGACCTCGAACTTCGCGGCGTTGAGTTCGTTGCCCAGATAGTCGTCGCGTTTGATCACTACGCTCGAGTAGTCCTTCCACTTGTCGGGATAGCCGACCTTGGTGGTGTTTACGGCTTTCAGTTTGTCCAGAGCTTTGGTCTTCGTCTCAGGCGTCATCCATGTGAGGCTTTCGATGTCGTCATGCAGAGAGGCGGTGAGTGCATCGATCATCTGATGCATGCGGGCCTTGCCTTCCGGCCCGAAAGTCTTGGCTACATAGATCTGGCCGAGAGCTTCGCCGAGTGCTCCGTCCGTGGAGCTCACGCAACGCTTCCAGCGCGGTTCCTGTTCCTTGATGCCGCGGAGGTAGCCCTGATTGAAAGCGAAGTCTTCGTCCACAAACGATTTCGAGAGCGAATCGGCCGCGTCATTCAATACTTTCCAACGGAGCAACGTTTTCCAATCGTCGAGTGGACGGCTGGCGACGACCGCGTTCATCTGCTCAAAGAACTTGGGCGTCATGTTGTTCAACTCAGTGAAGGCCGGCGCGCCGGTTGCAGCGAAGTAATCTTTGAAGTCGAAGTTGGGCGCGAGTTCGGAAAGCTTGGTGGTGTCCATCTTGTTGTCACGATTCTTGGGATCGCGCAGCGAGGTGCGGTCCATCGAATCTTTAGCAAGCTCGGTCTCGAGCTCGAGAACGGTCTTGGCTTCGGCGGAGGCTTTGTCAGCGCTATCGCCGGTGAGTTCGAACATCTTTTGAACGTGAGCAACGTATTTGTCGCGCTTCTCTTGCGACTTGGCGTCGGTCTTCAAATAGTCGTCGCGATCGGGTAATGAGAGCCCGCCCTGAATGACCATGGCGATGGTCTGCTTAGAATTCTTCATATCTGGAGAGGCGAAAAAGCCGAAGAATCCAGGAATGCCTTGGCTATTGAATCTGCCGACAGTCTTAAAAAAATCTTCGCGGGTCTTGATGGCGTCAATCTGCTTGAACCAGGGTTCAAGCGGCGCGCCGCCTTTCTTCTCGATGCCGGCTTCGCCCATGCAGGCAGCGTAGAAATCGCCGACTTTGGCTTCGAGCGGAGTGCGCTTGCTTTTCGCATCAGAGACGGATTCGAGAATATTGTGCAGCTCGGCGCGGTTGCGCTCCTGAAGTTCATCGAAGCGTCCGTAACGGGATTTGTCACCGGGCAAGGGATTGGCGGTACGCCATCCGCCGCAGGCGAACTGGTAGAAATCTACGCAAGGGTCGGCGGTCTTATCGAGCGCCTTGATATCGAAGCCGCCTTCGGACTTGGCTGGCGCGGCGGCCTTTGCGTCGGCCGTTGATTTACCGGCGCCATTACTGTCGGCGGCAAACATGGTGCCGGCGCCGAGCAGGAGCGCAAGGGTGAGCAGGGAGATACGTCTCATACATGACCTCTTCTTGGGATTGGGTGAGGCAAGTTTACAGGGTTATAGCTGAGACGATAGACGGATGGGAGTGGCGTTTAGTTTCGAGGAAATTCTTGGCGATCGAGTGCGTGGCACGCCTCTGGCATGCAAAGTCAAAGTCCAAAGCAAGGCCGCTCCACTCCGGGCTTCGCGCTCCGGCCGGGATGCCAATTTTCGGAAGCAAAGAAAAGCCCGGAGACGGTAAGTCTCCGGGCGAGGAGGATGCTTATACTACTACCAGACGTGGCAGGCGTTTTCGCGGACCATGGGCTGTCCGGCTTTGCAGCCGTAGGCCTTGGCGAAGTCTGCATTGTTGCTAACGACGCCGTTGGTGCGGAACTCGCCGGGTGAGTGCGGATCGGTGTTAGCCAATTCGCGCAATGACTGATCGGTGGCGTTTTGGCACCAGACCTGCGCATAGCCCAGGAAGAAGCGCTGCTCAGGAGTGAAGCCGTCAATCTTTTTTCGCTTTGACGGATCTGCATTCAGCACTTTTTCCAGCGCCTGGTAGGAAACGTGGACGCCGCCATTGTCAGCCGTGTTCTCGCCGAGAGTGAGACGGCCTTTCAAATGGACGTCACCATTGGCGGGGTCTTTCACGCTGACGAAACCGGAGTATTCATCGGCGATGCAGCCGGTGCGTTCCTTGAACTGGCTGAGATCGGTCTCTGTCCACCAGTTGTTGTAGTTGCCGTTGGCGTCAAACTTCGAGCCTTGATCGTCATAACCGTGGGTGTATTCATGGCCGATGACGGAACCGATGGCGCCGAAGTTGACGGCATCATCCATGGTCTTATCAAAGAACGGCGGCTGCAGAATGCCGGCGGGGAAGACGATCTCGTTGTTGGAAGAATTGTTATAGGCGTTTACGGTCGGCGGAGTCATGCCCCACTCGGTGCGGTCAGTGGGTTTGCCGATCTTGTTGAGGTTACGCTTGCGCTCAAACTCAGACAGGCGAACGCGGTCGCCGAGATAGTCGTCACGCGAGATCTTCACGCTGGAATAATCGCGCCATTTATCCGGGTAGCCGATCTTTGATGTGTTGAAGGCGGCAAGCTTTTCAAGGGCCTTGGTCTTGGTCTCAGGCGTCATCCAGTCAAGGTTCTTGATGTCTTCACGCAGAGCATCGGTCAGGGCGTCAACCATCTTGCGCATGCGGGCTTTGCCGTCCGGACCGAAAGTCTTGGCTACGTAAAGTTGGCCGAGAGCTTCGCCGAGGGCTTGATCAGTCGAGCGGACGCAACGTTTCCAGCGAGGTTCCTGTTCTTTCACTCCGCGCAGATAGGCGCTGTTGAAGTCGAAGTCTTCTTTCACGAACTTTGCGGGCAGCGCAGGAGCTGCCGTCTCAAGCACGTGCCAGCGGAGGACCGTCTTCAGGTCATCGATGGAGGCGTTGCCCAACATGTCATTGACATCTTTGAAGAACTTCGGCGAAGTGTCATTCATTTCGCTGAATTGCGGAGCGCCCAGCGCGGTGAAATAAGTATTGAAGTCAAAGTTCGGGGTCATCTGCTCGAACTCGCTTTTGGTGGTGGGATTGTCGCGGTTCTTGGGATCGCGCATGGAGATGCGGTCCATCTGCGCCTTGGCAAATTCAGTCTCTACATTCAGGACCGTCTTAGCTTCGGCAGCCGCCTTGGCTTCATCGTCACCCAGCAGCACGAACATGTTCTTGACGTGTTCTTCGTACTTCTCCCGCTTTTCTACTGACTTGGGATCAGTCTTAAGATAGTCATCACGGTCGCCGAGGCTGGTGCCGCCTTGGCCGACACTGGCGATGGTGCGCTTGGAGTCTTTCATGTCAGGGGAGGCGCCGAAGTTGTACAAGCCGCGCACGCCGTTCTTGCCCAGATCGCCGAGCACTCGCGCGAGGTCTTTGCGGTCTTTGATGGAGTCCACTTCTTTAAGCCAGGGCTCGATGGGCTGGACGCCTTTTTTGTCGATGGTGCTTTCGTCCATACAAGCGGCGTAGTAATCGCCGACTTCAGTCTCAATGGCGTTGCGCTTGTGGTCAGGCTTGGATTCCTTTTCCAAAATGTCATGCAGCACGGCCTGGTTGCGCTCAGCAAGTTCGTTGAAACGTCCCCAGCGGGACTGATCGCTGGGAATGGGATTGTTGGCGCGCCATCCGCCGCAAGCGTATTGATAGAAATTCACGCAAGGATCAACGGTCTTATCTAGCGCGTTGATATCAAAGCCGGAGGTGGTTTTGGCCTTCGGTGTGTCAGACGTTGCGCTGCTTTCCGACACGGCCATTTGCGCCAGCAGCAGGCTTGAGCCGAGCAAAAGCAGGAACAGAACAGATAAAAAGCGTCGCATTTTTTGCCTCTTGAATTTTGAGATTTGTGTGTGTGAAAGCGAACCGAACTCTAGCTGACCTGAGATCCGCAGGTGATCTCACGGGAGATCGCAAAAACGAAACCAGGAAAATTGCGCAGCCATAATACACCTCAGCCTATCAATCTGTTCAGGATTTCTGATGGGAGAATTGGGCTATTCTGATAATGGAATCAAGGGGTTAGAGCCAGAGGCCGAATACGTTAAACCGGAGGTTAATTTGTGGACGATCAGAAGAATGTCATTATGGGTACAACTCTTCCACAAAATGAAGCATCTTCATTCCGCAAGGAGTACCTTCATGCCCAGCCAATCCGGGCCTCTAAGATTCAACCGGGATGCAGCTTCGAGGGCCATTGTTGAAACGCTGCAAGATGGGCCGTACATGGCCGATCTGTTTGCCAACGAACAAGTTCAACCTGCGATCTATCACTACATAATCACGCGTCGCGGCTCCAGCGAGATTCTTGACTGGGGACAGACCTTCTCCATGGAGTCCAGCCGCACTGCCGCCGAACAGTGGATGGAGTCCAGAGCACTTCGCATCGCCAGTTAGACGAACCCCCGCCCTCCGAAAGAAAAGCCCCGCTAAGGCGGGGCTTCCTTTTTTTCGCATCGACTAAAGTTTGCTACCAGACGTGGCAAGAGTTCTCTGGCGCCATTGGCTGGCCCGCTTTGCATCCCCACGCCTTGCGGAATTCCGGCATGTTCTGGACCACGCCGTTCACTCGGAATTCTCCGGGGGAATGCGGATCGCCGAGCACTTGCAAGCGCGCCGCTTCAGGACGGATGTTCTGGCACCAGATCTGACCGTAGCCGAGATAGAAGCGCTGCTCGGGCGTGTAACCCTGAAGCTTAGCCGTGGCATTGGGCTCACCTTTCGTGCTGGCTAAATAGGCCATCAGCGCGATGCGAACGCCGCCGTTGTCGGCGGTGTTCTCTCCCAGGGTGAGCTTGCCGTTCACATGCTCGTCGCCGACTTTGAATCCGTTGTACTCGTTCACGATGCAATCAGCGCGCTGGTCGAATGCTTTGCTGTCAGTCGGAGTCCACCAGTCGCGAAGGTTCCCTTGTGCGTCGAACTGGCGGCCTTCATCGTCAAAGCCATGAGTCATCTCGTGTCCGATGACCGCGCCGATGGCGCCGTAGTTTGAAGCCGGGTCAGCGCCCTTCACGAAGAACGGCGGCTGCAAGATGCCGGCGGGAAAATTGATGTTGTTCTCGAGCGGATTGTAGTAGGCGTTGACAGTGGGCGGAGTCATGCCCCACTCGCCCTTATCCACCGGCTTGCCGATCTTGTTGAGGACGCGATGAAGCTCGAACGTGTTGGTGGCGTGGTAATCCGCCATGTAGTTGTTGGGCACGATCTTTACGCTGGAGTAATCCCGCCATTTGTCTGGATAACCGATCTTGTTGGCAATGGCATTGAGCTTTACTTCTGCCTGCTTCTTGGTCTCGGGCGTCATCCAATCGAGATTCTGGATATCTTCTCCGAGTGCCTTCTCAAGATTTTTAACCATCTGCAACATACGGGCTTTGCCGTCTGCGCCGAAGGTCTGCTGGACGTAAGCGATCCCGAGCGCTTCGCCGAGTTGGTCATCCACCATAGCAACGCAG
>JAICWB010000132.1 GCA_025935035.1 Terriglobales bacterium | reverse complement strand
TGGCGAATGATGAAGATGACGTCGTCGCTGAACATGCACGCTGGGCATTACAAAAAATAACGTCACAGCAGACAACCTGAATCCCCGTATCCGCGATTCTTCCGCCTGTGGAAAAAGTTACATTTGAGAGCTGCTGGACGCACAATCGCGTTTGTTTGTTTGCAATAGTTTAGGCAATGAGATGTTTGGCGATTGCCATGCATTAGCACAGGTCGAATCAGAGGAGCGTGCTTATGTACGTGAGACTGGGGGGCCTGTTGGACACGCGGATCGAATGTTGGTGCAAGACATGTCAGGGATATATCACCGTGGAAGAGGTGAAGGCGGAGGTGCATGCCGGCCACGACTTTGCGCCGGAAGATTTGGCCGCCTTGCAAGCGGTGCGGCAATATATTGATAGCCTGGAAAAGAAACGCGTCGCGGAATCGCACGATTAGCAAGACCGGCTCTCTGCTATACAGGGCGCTAACAAGTGGTAGCATCTCCACATGAGGCGGCTCCTCCTCCACCTTTTTATTTTGTCCTTGCTTGGCCTTTCTGCCTCAGCGCAAAACTGGGTCGAGATCAAATCAAAAAACTTTACCGTGGTGACAGATGGCGGCGAGAAGCGCGGTCGCGAAGTCGCTCTGCGTTTCGAGCAGATGCGCAAGGTCTTTGGCACATTGCTGCTGCGCGACCGAATCGCGCCGACGGGACCGTTGACGATCCTGGCTTTTAAGAACAGCAAAGAGCTTTCGACGGTTGCGCCATTGTGGAAGGGCAAACCGATCGAATTGGCGGGCGTTTACTACGGCGGTGGAACGAATGATGACCAGCATTTCATCGCCGTAGATCTTTCGTCTCCCGGGGGCTGGGTGGTGGTGTTCCATGAATATGCGCACATGCTGCTGAATACGAATTATCCGCCGGCGCAGCCTTGGTTCGACGAAGGATTCGCCGAATATTTCTCCACGATCGAGATCGGAAAAGACAAAGTGAAGATCGGCATCCCACCGCCTTACATCGGGCAACAACTGGCGGCCGGGTTGGAGCCGGTGGAGAAACTCTTTGCCGTTACGCGCAATTCGAAGGACTACAACGAAGGAGATCGCCGTAGCCTGTTTTATGCGGAATCATTTCTTGTGGTGCATTACCTTTACGACACCAAGAACATCAGCAGGGTGGGCAAATATTTTGACTTGGTCTTGAACAAAGGCATGCCAGTGCGGCAAGCCACCAAAGAAGCCTTCGGGATGGAACCCAAACAATTCGACCATGAGCTTAATCAATACCTCCATGGGCCATTGAAATGGTTTGCGTTCGCGGTGCCGGATGTGCCTGAAGATGTGACGTATCAGGCTCGGAAATTGAAAGACTACCAGGCAAACGCGGTGATCGCCGACCTTCACCTGCACTCGAATGACTATTTTGAACAGTCAAAGGGAGAACTTGAGGCGGTGTTGAAGCAGGACCCGGAAAACGTGGAGGCGATCCGCGGCCTGGGTTACTGGTACATGCACAAGGGGGACCTGGACAAAGCTGAAGGATATTTTGAGCGCGCGGCGAAGTTAGGCTCGACGGATCCGCGAGTGCATTACATGGTTGCGCAAGCGATATTCAGCAAAGGGAACCCCGATCCGCAAGCGATGTCAGACATGATGCAGGAACTGCAGAAGGCGACGAAGTACGACCCGGGTTTTGCGGATGCTTACAACCTTGAGGGTTTTATACTGGCAAATATGCATGATTATCCGAATGCGATCGCCATGCTGAAGAAGGCGATTGAGCTGAGCCCCAGGAATGAGCATTACAAGTTGAACCTGGCACAGGAATACATGGCGATGGATAAATTCGATAATGCGATCGAGTTGTTCGAGAAATTAAAAGACAGCGCGGATGAGTCCATTGCGCAGAGTGCAACACAACAGTTGGCGCAAGCTCACGAATTCAAAGACAAGCCGCTTATGCGATTGACTGAGCGCGAACAGCCTGCGAGTGACGACAAAGAGATCGCGATCTCGAAAGACAGCGACGAGTTGAAGGCGATGGAAGCACGGCAGCGGGGCGGGGATGTGGATGAGAAGCCAGATACGCGCCCTATGAAATATGTGACAGGCAAGCTTGTATCAGTGGATTGCGCGAAAGAGCCTGCGGCGGTGCTGCGAGTGGTCGGAGGGCAGAAGACCTATATGTTCACGGCGCCGAGCGCGAAGAGGGTGGTGGTTATCGGCGCGAATGAGTTTTCTTGTTTGTGGAAAGACAGGAAAGTCTCTGTGAATTATCACGAGAGTGGTCCGCTGAAGGGCGATGTTGTTTCGGTCGAAGTTTATTGACGAGAGCAGAACCCACCGCAAAGACGCAGAGGCGCAAAGAAAAACTCAGGGGTAGGTCGTGGCAATTACTTCATCCCTAGACAGAACCGCGCGGTCTAATCTCGGGCAGTCTCATTTGAAGAGATTTTTCAACACGAACATTGCGTTCGCCGGGCGCTCGGCCAGGCGACGCATGAAGTAGGGATACCATTCTGAACCGAACGGGACATATACACGCATCCCATAACCTTCTTTTACAAGTTGTTGCTGTAGATCGCGGCGGATGCCGTAGAGCATCTGAAATTCGAATGCGGATGCGGGAATATTTTCGGCGCGGGCGAAATCCTTGGTTGCCTGGATCATGGTTTCGTCGTGCGTGGCGATACCGTGGTAGGTGCCGCTTTTCAGGAGGACCTTCATCAGCTTGACGTAATTGGCGTCTACCTCGGATTTGTCCTGGAAGGCGATTTCCGCAGGCTCTTTGTATGCGCCTTTGCAAAGACGGATGCGAATCTTCCGTGAACAGAGGCGACGGACGTCTTCTTGGCTGCGCTTGAGATATGCCTGGATGACGGCTCCGACGTGTCCGGCATTGCCGGGTTGGGCGTGCAAGCGTTCGACGAAATCCAGTGTCTTCTGGGTATAAGGCGAGCCTTCCATGTCAACGCGCACAAAGTTATCAATCTTAGCGGCGCGTTGTACGAGATCTGTGGTGATACTGAATGCGAGTTCGGGATCGACATCGAGGCCCATGTGGGTGAGTTTCAGGCTGACATTGGCGTTGAGGTTACGGCTGTGGATGGCGTCGAGCATCTGCTGATAGAGGGCCGAGCTGTGGCGAGCCTCTTCGGCATTGGTGACGTTTTCGCCGAGATTATCGACGCTCACGCTCATGCCGAGGTCATTCACTTCTTTTGTGGCGCGGAGACAATCCTCAACGCTCATACCGGCGACGAAGCGGCGGGACATGCGTTGTCCCATGGCTGAGTGTTCGGAGAAATGGCGGAGAGACTTGTTTTCTGAAAGGGCGATGAAGAAGGCGCGAAGCATCAGTCGTTAGTAGTTAGTAGTTAGTAGTTAGGACTGGGTAGGATAACAGGTCGATTGTTGGTCATACGAATTGGCTACGAAGACAAAGATCAATAAAAAAATCCCCGGCTTAGGGTCCGGGGATGGTCTTAGCAACCTGTTGTAATGGGCGCCTAGCTCAGACGGGCGACGTTGGAAGCTTGGAATCCTTTGGGCCCTTCTGAAAGATCGAACTCAACGGTCTCGCCTTCGTTCAAAGACCTGTAACCGTTTTCCTGGATCGAGGAGTAGTGCACAAAGACATCTTCGCCGGTGGACCGCTGGATGAATCCGTACCCTTTTGCTCCGTTAAACCACTTCACTGTTCCTTTTTCTCTGCTCACCTTTACTACTCCTCCGAATGTGGATAAGTCTAGCTGTTGCAACGCGGTCTTGAAGTCCGCGAAGGCGAGAGGATGATACGGAGGAAGGGCGGATTAGGCAATATGTTTATTGAGTGGTTAACGGGGAAACCGTTTCCCGTTTCTGGTTTCCCGTTTCCCTAAAGATGGTGAAACTAACTGTTAGGATGATGCCGGCATGGCAGCGGAAGCTAGAGAGACCGGACGCAGGAGTTCTCCTGGAGAGGCGGTTGGGGGATTTCGCGAATCTGCGAATGGTTTTTTCGATGCGATAGCGAAGCGCGGAGGTGGGACGCTGCGTTATCTGATGCAGACGGAAGTGCATACATTTGCTTTCAGCGTGGCCGCGAATGCCATTCTTTCTTTCTTCCCAATGATGGTGATGCTGGTGAGCATCGTGCGTTACGTCTTCCACTCTGCAGCGATGAACAATGTGATCCTCGACCTGCTACGCGATTACCTGCCGACCGGCCAGGATTTCATCGTGCGTAACTTGAATGCGCTGGTGAATGCGCGAAAGGGAGCGCAGGTGGCCTCACTGGTGATCTTGTTGTTCACTTCCACGGGTATCTTTCTGCCACTGGAAGTGGCGCTGAACCAGGTTTGGGGCATCAGGAAAAATCGTTCTTATTTGAAGAATCAACTAGTCTCATTCGCACTGGCCTTTGCGGTAGCCATATTGGCATTGACCTCGGTTGCGCTGGCGGCGGGGAACCAGGCATTGTTTAGCGCCGCTTTTCGCGGAGAGATAGGCAAAATCATCGGGTTCACGGCGATGAAGACTTTCGCGGTCATGGCGAGCATCGGAATCTTCTTTCTAATTTATTGGGCATTGCCGAATGGAAGAGTGGCGGCGCGCAGCGTACTGCCGGCGGCGATCGTGATGGGATTGCTGGGCGAGCTGGCGAAGTATCTTTATATCCTCGCGCTGCCGTGGCTGGACTTCAAAGAGGTTTACGGCCCATTTGCGATATCCGTTACGCTGATCATCTGGGCATTCCTATCTACATTGCTGCTGCTGGCGGGAGCCCACCTGACGGCGGCGGGAGAAAAAGCCAAGCCTTACGAGCCTTGAACTAAATCGGCGTGTAAATCGTATGTTCGTGTGTAGCGTCTAATCATAAGACGAACGGTTAAGGGCCCCGATGGACCGCGACTATAATCGTCGTTAAGCCTCAAAGCGGGTCCGCACAAGCACGCATGACTTCACTACCTTACAGATTCCTGCGCCGAAAGCTGCCTTCCTGGCGGCCAACGACGGTGCTGGGAAAGCTCACGGCCTACGTGGGAGGGCTCTGGCTGGTGCTGCATGTGTTGCGGCTGGTGGTGGTGTTGCTATGGCCGACGAGCGAGGCGCTGAGCGGATGGTCAGCGTCTTTTGATTACATTTTTGGGATCTTCGCGGCTCTGGTAACGCTTCGCTGGATCCGCAAAGCGTTGCTTTGGCGGCTACGCAACCGGTTGATCGTGACGTATGTGTTCATTGGCGTGATACCGGTGCTGCTGATACTGGTGATGGTGGGCGTGGCGGGCTACATGATCTCCAACCAGTACGCGACTTCACTGGCGCAGGTGCAGGTGGATACGGAAGTGCATGCGCTACGACTGGCGGCGGAGACACAAGCGCGCAAGTTGGCCGAAGCGCCGGATTCGCCGGACGGCGCCGAGATGCGATATCTCAAAGAGCGATTTCCGGGGCTGGAGGAGTCGACTTGGCGCAACGGCAAAGCACTGAATGTTTCGGCTGATCTGCCCATGCCGACATGGCTGAAGGAAGACACCTTCCGCGGCGTTGTGATGCAGCAGGATAAACTTTACATCCGCACGCTGGCGACGCAGCAGTCGGGCTCGAACCGCGCGACCGTGATCATGAGCGTGCCGGTGACGAAAGAATTGCTGGACCGGGCGGTGAAGAACCTGGGCGAGGTGAAGTTCCATACTTCGCGGCGGGTGAAAAAGCAAACGCAAAAAAATGCCATCACCCTCAGCGACAGCTCACAACCGGACACGCAATTCGTGCTGCAAGCGGAGCCGGCTGCCGTGGGTGGCACGGTGCCGGCGAAGTCGGCGAGCTATTGGGACCCGGAACTGCCATTCTGGTCTTTCAATCAATATAAAGATTGGCTGACCGGGCAGGACGAAGGCAGCAGCATGGTCATTACCACGCGCATTTCGTCACTGGTCCAGCGGCTGTTCGAGAATACCGGGCAATACTCAGGAGCGGCGCTGATCGTGCTGATGATCACTGCGGTATTTCTGGGGATCATTGAGTTAGTTGCACTGTTCTTTGGCGTGGGACTTACGCGGACGATCACGCTGTCAGTCTCGAACCTTTATAAGGCGACGCAGGAGATCAATCGCGGCAACCTGAAGCACCGCATCGCGGTGAAGAACACCGACCAGCTTGCGAGCCTGCAGACGGCATTCAACTCCATGTCAGAGAACCTGGAGAAGCTGATCGAAGAGCAGAAAGAGAAAGAGCGCCTCGAAAATGAACTGGCGATCGCGCAAGAGGTGCAAGAGACGCTGTTTCCGCGACAGTCGGTGGAGATCACTGCACTGGAAGTGCATGGAGTCTGCCGTCCGGCGCGAACGGTGAGTGGAGACTATTACGACTTTCTTCCAAGCGGTGACGACCAGATCGCCATAGCAGTGGGCGACATCAGCGGCAAAGGGATCTCAGCGGCGCTGTTGATGGCGACTGTGCATTCGGCGGTGCGGGCATATGAATATGGCCGCATGTCGGAGCGCAGTGAACTGGTGCATGCCGGTGCGGCGGCGATCGCTTCTGCCAGCAACGTGGGCGGTGGGCGTGAGTACGGAGTGCGCGGAGTGATGCAATCGCCGGCGAACGTACTTGAACTGCTCAACAGGCACTTGTTTAATAGTACGCAGCCGGAAAAATATGCCACGATGTTCCTGGGTGTTTATGACGGCAACTCCAGACGGCTCAGCTACTGCAATGCGGGGCATCTTCCGCCAATCATCGTTCGCAATGACGGAAGCGTCTATCGGCTGACGGAAGGTGGAACGGTCATCGGCCTGTTCGATGGCATGAGTTATGAAGAAGACACCGTGCAGCTTCATCCTGGCGATATATTCGTCGCCTTCAGTGACGGCGTGACCGAGCCAGAGAACGAATTCGGCGAATTCGGGGAAGAGCGCTTGATCGGGCTGGTTCGCGAAAACCGTCGCCAGCCGCTGGCGCGCATTTCCGAGACGGTGATCCAGGCAGTACAGGATTGGATCGGCGCAGCCGAGCAGCCGGACGACGTGACGCTGGTGCTGGCGCGCGTGCAATAAATCGTCAACTTTTCTTCCTCGCGTAAAATCAAACGTAAGAATGCCTTTGAATACAAAGACGCTACGCATTGCGTTCGTCGCCGTTGCCGCCGCATTAGTCATTGCGGTGATCGGCTTCTATAGCTATGCGCGGCATAAGGTGAATTCAGAGATACAGAAGATCCCGGAGAAGTTGGGTGTGGATGTCCAGCAGTCTGCCAACGGTTTCAAGATAACGAAATCGGAGGGCGGGCACATGCTGTTCAGCCTCTCGGCGGCGAGCGCTGTGCAGTTCAAGGGGGGCTCAAAGGCACAACTGAAGGATGCGCGCATCATCGTTTACAACCACGGTAAGGGAACCAGCGATCCCGCGACGGACGTCTACGACCAGATTTATGGCAAGCAGTTTGACTATGACCACGAGACCGGCGAGGTAAAGGCCGATGGGGAGGTGCTGATCGATCTGCAAGCGAAGGGTGCGCCGCCGGAAGATCCGGCGACAACAACTGCTTCCCCGGGTGCGCTGCATTTGAAGACGAGCGGGTTGTCATTCAATGAGAAGACAGGCTTGGCGGATACGGACAAGGCGATCGAGTTCGCGTTGCCGCAGGGAAATGGATCTGCTGTCGGCGCGACGTACGACTCGAAGTTGATGACCATGCACTTGAAGTCAGACGTGAGACTGCACACGGTGCCGACGTCGTCCACGGAAAAGAAATCTGGTGCTGTGACTATCACAGCGAAGAACGCCGACATCTTTGATGCGCCG
>JAICWB010000292.1 GCA_025935035.1 Terriglobales bacterium | reverse complement strand
TCACACCCTTCCGCAATCTTCAGATACGCCGAATACTTTCCCGTAGAAAGCACGCGCGGCGTGTCTTCCGTCATTAAATAATTCGGAAGCGTCTCAATCGCGCCGTCCCAATCATTACGCGAGAACCGCCCACTCGCTTCGCGCGCGTCACCTTCGGGTCGCGCAGAAACCGCTGGAAGTGTCCCGGTAGTCGCCTTGTTAAGCGCCGAAGTCCCCAGAATCACAAACGGAGAATCACCCTTCTGAGCGGCAGGCTTCATAGGAGTAATGCCGCTCGCAGCAAGAATCGCTTCCAACTCTCCCGTCCCCACCACCGCATCCACTTCAGGAATATTCTTCTGGATCTCGTTGCGATATCGCTCTACCAAGCATCCCGCAACCACCAGCTTGCGCGCCTTCCCACCCGCCGCGATCTTGTGCTGCGCCATTTCCAGGATGGTGTTCACCGACTCCTGCTTCGCCGAATCAATGAACGAGCAGGTATTCACCACGATCACGTCCGCATCTTCCGCACGCGTAGTCAGCTCCGCACCCGAGCTCGCCAGCATGCCCATCATCACCTCGCTGTCCACGAGGTTCTTCGGGCAGCCGAGGCTCACAAAGCCGACTTTCGTCGGCACCGCTGGGGTCGGCGCCGCAGCCGCATCTTCGCGAGTATTTACGCGGGTTTCTGTGGATTCTTGCACAGGCATGAATGTCTTATTTTATCATCCTGAAATCATCTCGCCCGGCCGCCGGGGTTTAAGGCTAGCCGCGCCGGAGGCCCATTGCGCACCATCCTCTTGCTCACCTGCTCCAACGTCTTCATGACCTTCGCCTGGTACGGACACCTCAAATACCGCAGCACTCCCCTCTGGCTCGCCATCATCGTCAGTTGGGGCATCGCATTCTTTGAGTATTGTTTTCAGGTGCCGGCAAACCGCATCGGCTTTGGCGAGTTCAACGCCTACCAGCTCAAGACCATCCAGGAAGTCATCACGCTCGTGGTCTTCTCATTTTTCTCAGTGCTCTATCTAAAGGAGCAGTTCCGCTGGAACTACCTGGCAGGATTCGGCCTCATCGTCATCGCCGTCTTCCTCATCTTCAAGAAGTAGCCCCGAAGGTTTACACCATCTTCGTGACGAAGGTCGCGATGTAGTAACAAACGGCCGCCACCACCGCGGATGCCGGAATCGTGAGCACCCACGCCCACACGATCCTCTCGGCCACGCCCCAGCGCACAGCCGACACCCGATGTATCGACCCCACGCCAACGATCGCGCCCGTGATGGTATGCGTCGTGCTCACCGGGATTCCCGCCGCTGCCGTGCTGAACAGCGTGATGGCACCGGCTGTTTCGGCGCAGAATCCGCCTACTGGTTTCAACTTCGTGATCTTCGACCCCATCGTATGCACGATCTTCCATCCGCCGGAGTAAGTTCCCAACGCGATGGCCAGGTTCGCGCCGATCAAGATCGGCCAGTGGTAGATGCCCCAATCACCCTTCATCTCTGCCGCGGTGATGTAGTGGCCGGCATACAGCGCGCCCGCGATGATGCCCATGGTCTTCTGCGCGTCATTGCCGCCATGCCCAAGGCTATATGCCGCCGCTGAGAACAACTGCAGCCTGCGAAACCACTTGTCAACATGTCGCGGAGACTTTCTATTGAACAGCCATGACACCGCTATCATCATCAGCAAGCCCAGCAGCAATCCCATGAGGGGCGCCAGCACGATGAACACCAGCGTCTTGTTCCATCCCGCCCAGATGATGACTCCGAATCCCGCTTTCGCCACGGCCGCGCCGGCGTATCCGCCGATCAATGCGTGTGACGACGAAGTCGGCAACCCCCACCACCACGTCAGCAGGTCCCAAACGATCGCGCCCAGCAATCCAGTGATGATGACCGTGGAGTTGATGTCCTCCACGCGCATCATGCCCGAGCCGATCATCTTCGCGACCTTGGTCCCAAACACGAACGCCGCCACAAAATTGAAGAACGCCGCCCATATCACCGCGAGCTTCGGCGACAGCACGCGCGTTGAAACGACCGTCGCAATGCTGTTCGCCGCGTCGTGAAATCCATTGATGAAATCGAACGCCAGCGCGATCAGGATGGTCACGACGACGAGTGCTGTTGTGGTTGTCACAGTGCGGCGCTCACTCTAGGCAAGTGTCTTTGGGTCGGCACGTCAGCTAAGCGGACTTCAACACTACGGTTTCCAGCACGTTGGCCGCATCTTCGGCTTTGTCCGTCGCGGTCTCCAGAACTTCCAGCAACTCTTTCAATTTGATCAGCGCAATGGCGTCTTTCTCGCGCTCAAACAACGCCGCCAGCGCCCCGCGCGCGATGCGGTCGGCCTCATTCTCCAGCCGGTTGATCTCCACGCAGATGTCCAGCACGTTGTCCTGCTTCTCCAGCAGGCCTACAGCTTTCGCCAGTTGCTCAGTCTGCTTCAAGATGACCCCCGCCAGCTCCGCCGCTGCCGCCGGCGCCGCGCTGATCTTGAACATCACCAGCCGCTCGCCCGCAGCATAGATAAAATCCATCACATCATCCATCGCCGACGCCAGCGCGTGAATGTCTTCCCGGTCAAACGGCGTAATGAACGTCGAATTCAGTTTCACCAGGATGGCGTGCGTCATCTCATCGCCTTTATGTTCCAGGTCTTTGAGCTGTTGCACCCGCGCTTCAACGTTCTGGTAATCGCTGAGGATCTCTTTCAGCAGCTTGGCGCCCTCCGTGATGTTGCCCGCCATCTCGGCGAACATGTCAAAAAACTTGGTGTCTCTTGGGACCAGACGCATCTCGGGCTTTCCTCGCGCTTGAAAGGGAATCTAGGGGCAATCAACTATTACATGCAGCCGATTGCACGGTCAATTCATGTAACGCCGGCGTCTCGCCGGCTGTCGTGGCGGCATCCTGCCGGCACACATTCAACCACAACAGCGTCTGTGGTGTTCCTAGCAACTCACAACTGACTACTGACAACCGACAACCGACAACTGACAACCGACAACCGACAACCGACAACTGACTACTGCCGTTTCATCGCCTTCTCAAACTCCGACACCGGCAGCGTATTCAGCACATCCTTCTTCGTCAGCCATGCCCTGCGCGCCTGCAACACTCCGTACTTGATCTTCTCGTAATGCCCGGTGTGATGCGCGTCAGTATTGATCACTATCTTCACGCCGCGTTCGCGCGCCATGCGCATATGCACGTCGTTGAGATCCAGTCGGTCAGGATACGCATTGTGTTCCATCGCGACTTTCTTCTTCGCCGCCGCCTTCAGCACCGCGTCCATGTCGAACGAATACGCATCGCGCCGCAGCAG
>JAICWB010000350.1 GCA_025935035.1 Terriglobales bacterium | reverse complement strand
TCCGGCAGGAAGATGCCAGGGAACCCCCGCAACTTCATGAATCCCGTCAATCTCAAACGCGACACTCTCTACCTCATCAAGATAAATCGAATGGCCGCCCTTCATGACGACATTCTTTAGCCGCCCCACGATCCAGTACCGACCCTGCTCGTCGCGTCTGAAAAGATCTCCGGTCCGAAGCCAACATCCGTGGAAGGCACTCTCTGTGGCATGCGTATTGCGATAGTACCCATCGAAGAGCGTCGGACCCGACAACTCAAGTTCCCCTTCGCCAGCCCCATCTACAACTGTTCCGTTTCGATCACGCAGTTGAGCTTTTAGCAATGCGGGGGTACCAATGCTGTTTCGGCCCATTCCATGCTCATCATACTCACCGAGAAAAGAAATGCACATGATTTCCGTGAGCCCGTATGCGTTGAGTAGGCCGAGGTTAAACCGGCTCTGAAATTGTTGCTGTGTCCGCTGCGATAACGGCGCACTGTTTGAGATGCAGATGGGAACTTTTCGCATTCTTTGCGGTGGCGCCGCCACCTGGTTCAGAAGTTCGATAAGTGGCGGCACCAGAGAGATCTGTTCTATGTCGTGATCGGCAACTGTCTGCCAGTACCCAGGAGCAGTCCGCAAATTAAGTTCCGGCAAGACAACAACGGCAGCGCCCGCGCAGGCGGCCCACATGTAATGTAGGATGAGAACGCCGTATCCAGAGAGCCGCATGCTACAGGCGATGTATTTTGGCGCGACGCCACGATGTCGGACAATCGCTGCCGCCGCCGCATAGATTGCCGTCACCAATCGATCATGCGGTATGATAATTGCCTTGGGATCTCCAGTACTCCCGGAAGTATAGGCCAGGAGCGCGGCCCCATCCGGCAAATCCGAATGTTCGTCTTTTGAGGAAGAGTCGGTGAGCAACGAAACCGTAAATTCTGGTTCTACCGTGATAAACGCATCAGGTCGGCTATGGGAATAAACCGAGCGGCGCACGCTAACACCCCATTTCGGGTCGACCAGCAGTGCGGTACCCGCAAGGCGCCAGATTCCGAGCAGCAACGGCAGTGTATCGGGGTGGTCTGCCAACTCAACCGCGCAAAGACTTTGTCGACTTATGCCCGCTGCCGCGAGCCGAAGACTCAGTTCTTTGCCCCTGGCAGTGAGCTGAGCCCACGACAATCTGATGCCCACGTAAGGTTCACGCTCGAATATTAAGGCAGGCTCATCTGGGCGCTCGCGTGCCAGCGCTGTATAGACGTCAAGAAGGTTCATCATACTTATATGTGCTCTTCCTCATGTATGGTGGTTCGTCCACAGCATGCCATCGCGAGGCTGTCGAGCTTCAGGGAATTCCGAGGGAGCCTCGCGATCATCTGCCGGAATTGGACTGTAGGTATTTCTCGAACCAATAATGGGCGTAAGGTTCGTCGTTGAAGGCTTCGACTTCGATATATCCTTCCTTTCGGTACAGTGCCTGAGCCTAAGCGAGGGTCCGATTAGTTTCAAGATGGAGCACTGTAAGTCCCGCTTCCCGGGCAATGGTCTCAAGCGTATAGAGAACTTTGCGTGCAACCCCCCCGCCTGCGTGCGTATGAAGCCGTCTACATTCGCTTGATCTCACCGGTAG
Organism: Terriglobales bacterium; assembly: GCA_025935035.1. Lineage (GTDB taxonomy): Bacteria > Acidobacteriota > Terriglobia > Terriglobales > Acidobacteriaceae > JAICLA01. The sequence continues at coordinate 195 of JAICWB010000350.1, read as the reverse complement.
TTGGATTCTTGCGCTTGAGCACGCCACATCCAACAGGATTGCCATCAAGATAAAGCAAAACTCCTAATAAGCCACAGCCGCATTTGTGGACCGGAAAACTTCAGCGCAAATCTCGTGCAGCTGGACGTCACTGACTGCTCTCTGGATGTCCAGCACCTGCTTCACTCTTATGGAGACTTGGTCGAGCTTTTCGCC
>JAICWB010000287.1 GCA_025935035.1 Terriglobales bacterium | reverse complement strand
TCCGCTTGACACGGATTGTTCGATTGGCTTTCAGAGGGCACGGCTGGAATCGGTGCTTCCCCAATGTTCGAGTGGTATCTACCGCGCCCTGCGGCTGACGATGCTCAAACTCTCTAACTTCAGAATCTTGGCGATCTGGGCGCGGGCGTGTACGGACCAGGGGCCGCTCTTGTCGAGCTTCACGTATGCCCGCCAGTGGAGCAGGGCTTTGCGTGGGAGCTTGGATTTTTCCAGCGCCAGGGCCACGTTGTAATGCGCGTCAGCGTAGGTGGGCGCAAGCATGATGGCGGTGAGGTAGGCCTTGATGGCGTCGGGCAGGCGTCCGGTCTCGTCTAGCACGTTGCCTAGATCGAAGTACGCCAGCGCATATCGCGGATCAGCCAGGATGGCCGCGCGGTAATGCTTTTCCGCCTTGGCGAAATCCTGCCGGTTATAGAAGATTGTTCCCAGGTTGATGTGAGCGGCCGCGTGGTTCGGTTCCAGCTCCAGCACCTTCATGTAGCAGGCAATAGCTTCAGCCTGCGTCTGCGGGTCTTCTTCAAGCGCCACGCCACGGGCGAAGAGTTCAGGCAGCGTCTCTGCGCCGCGCATGGTCTTCACGTTGGATCCGGCATTCTTGGCTGTCAACGTGACCTGCTCGCGGTTGTTGAAGTCCATTACGAATTGTCCGGCGATGGGCTCGACCGCGGCGCCATCGTGTCGGAAAGCGACGCGCTTGCCGGTAGAGAAGACGCTGGACTCGAGCAGCGGATTGTCCATACCGGAGGCCGCGCGCATCTGCTGCAGCGACTTCAAGATGGTGGCTGACTTCACGCGCCTGGCGGTGAGGTCACGCAGTTGTTTTATTGTGAGAAGGTCAAAAAAGGAATAGGCGTCAGAGGCAGTGATGAGACCCGCTTTTTCCCAGGTCAGCATCTGCCGATTAGTGACGCGCAAGATGCGCTGAACGTCTGATCTACCGTATTGGCTCACAGTGTTTTAACGTCTCACCGTTACGCGCAAATTCTTGACAGCAAGAGCATTATGTAGAAACCAGATGGTAAATAGCAAGAGGAAATCTGGTGTAAAAGTGTGCAGTAACAATATAAGTTGTGGAAAAGACGTTTCACGTTGCGCGTTTCACGTTGCACGAAACTTCAGTGACGGAGTTGCGAGATGAATGGAAATTGATGGGTGCCCACCCTATCGCCACATAAAACAAAGGCGTGGCGATAAGGATGGGGCACGATCTTGTGGAGACGCGCCGCTCAGGATGACAGAGAATTAAAGAATGGATTATTCCAATATCGATTCCGTCATAGACACGATGTTCAGCGTGATCTCCGGCCCGGCGGGCGAGCCGCGCGATTGGGGCCTGCTGCGCTCACTCTATCATCCGCAGGCGCGATTGATGGTCGCGCCCAACGCAGGCGGAGAAGCTCTGCCACTGCGCGTGATGAATGTTGAGGAATTCATCCAGCGCGTGGACGCGATATTCCAGAAGGAATCTTTCTGGGAGCGCGAGGTGAAACGCGAGACAACGTACTTTGGACGCATCGCGCAGGTGATGTGCGACTACGAATCATTTCACGAAGAGCACGGCAAGCCGTTCACCAGCGGACGCAAGAGCATGTATCTGTTTAATGACGGCACGCGCTGGTGGATCGTAAGCGCGATCTGGAACACGGAACGCGCGGGATAAAGCCAGACTTTGAGGACATACGCCACAGCGTTATTGAAGTTTCTGTGGGGAGCCTTTTTCCTCATCACATCACTTTATTGTCTGCTCGCGTTCCTGCCGTACACGAACCACATGTTCATTCAGGCGCCGCCATACATGTGGCTTGCGCTCTTCGCGAAATATCACGCCTTGCTTTATTGGTTCGCTGTGCTCTGCTCGGCGGTTGGCTTCTGGCCGGAAGAGATGGGGCCCGCATATGTGTTCCTGATCGGCGCACAAGCGGTGCTGGGAATCTATCTGATCTTTCGTCCGCTGGTGGTGAATCTGCACAGCGACCGCAAAGCGTTGGTCGGAGCCTTGGCAGCATTGGTGCCTATCATCCTCATCGGCGTATGGGACTTGGGCCGCCGCTTGGGCAGCATGCGACGGGAGAACCTGCGCGATTTTCAGTACCGCTATGCGCCCGTGCTTTATGCAGCAGTGATCACGGCAGCCGTATTTTTCGCCGCGGGACAGATATTGGTCGGCTCTGCGCGCGGAAAGTACTCGCCATCCGATAGCGACCTGATGATCTTGGCCTGGAGCGCGATATTGCTGGTCATCTTGGGCATCTTCGCGGTCTCCGCGTTGAACGTGATGGGCATGATGGCGGCGCGCATGCCGCGACCGCGCGCCGCTCGCATCGTGCTGATGGCGGTGGCGGCTGCGTTTCTTGTGCGCACTTTGTTCCTGCGATTCTGTGCAGAAGCATTCAGCTTTGAAGGGACGGCTGCGCAAGTCTATTGCGCGCTGCTGGGGGCGGCTGTTGTGCTGCTGGTGCTTGTGCTCAGCCTGCCCTTGATGGCGGCGCAGCGCGACATCGCGGGCGAATCGATGATCATGAATGTTAGACGCCCGCTGCATCTGGGAGCATATGTTTTCGGGGGATTGCTGTGCGCGGCGGCTCTGGCGCTGCCGACAATGCTTGGAGGCGGCGATTGGAATGGGTTTCTGGAACATGCCTACGCAATTTTCTTCTGGGTGTTGTTTACGGCGTGTGCGTACTCGCTTCGTCCGAAGCGCGCGAAGCATTCCTTGCTGATGGTCATTGGGATTGTAGTGCTCGCCGTCGGCGTCCTAAAGGCATTGCAGGCTACAGAGATCTTTTGGGGACGGGCCATCGGCAAGACGGATGACGACATCGCACGCGCGCTTGAAAGATACAGCGCACGCGACGCGTCGTTCGACATCGCGCACCGGCTGCTGGATACGAGTAGAGCCGAACCCTGCGGCGACATGTGCCGCATCCTGCGGCAGTACACAAACTTGCGCGACGTTCGCGAGAATGCGGATGTGGATCTGGTAGACCGGCTGGAGCCGACTACAGGCAACAAGCCAAACATTTTCATCTTCGTGGTGGATTCCATGCGTCCTGACTATCTTGGCGCATACAACTCGAAGGTGACCTTCACGCCGAACATCGATGCATTGGCGCATGACCCGAACAGCGTTGCGATCAAGAACGTTTACACGCAGTATGCGGGGACCTCGCTGTCGGAGCCCGCGATCTGGAGCGGCATGCTCATGCTGCACGCGCACTGGATGCAGCCCTTCTCGCGGCTGAACTCACTTGAGAAATTGGCGCGCACAGACGGCTACAAGATGATCATGAGCAAGGATGCGGTGTTGTCAGAGTTGCTTGATCCGAGTGATGACCTGATAGACCTTGATCCGCATAAGCCTTGGAACCAGATGGAAGCGTGCACCACG
>JAICWB010000206.1 GCA_025935035.1 Terriglobales bacterium | reverse complement strand
GCCTCTTTATAAACATCATCAATGGCGGGAAAGCCGTCCTCAATCGCCTTCCTCAAATAAAGGATGCAATTGTCAGTGTCACCATGTTGAGCGAAGACCTTGGCGATCGTAAAGTGGAACTTCGCCCGGTCTTCCGGCGAACCCAGCTTCGCCGCCACGCCGCTGGTGGATTGCCGCGTGAAGATGTCCGGATCGATCTGCATCGCTATGTTGTATTCCTGTGACGCTTGTTCAAACTGTTTGTTGGCGAAGTATGCGCTACCAAGGTTGCTATGGAAGCTAGGGGATTCGCCGCGCTCCTTAATGGCTTGACGATATTCCTTGATGGCTTTCTTGTAATTTTTCTTCATGTAAAAAGCCACGCCGAGGTTATTCAGCGCGTCAGGGTAGGTGCGGTCCAGCTTCACTGCTTTTTGAAACCTATCTTTCGCATCTTCCAGGCGCTGCATCTGTAATTCCGCGATGCCGGCCTTGTTCTCCAAAACCGCCGAGTCATGCTTCTTGATGGCCGCCCGATAGTAGTCAATAGCGTCGGCATAATTTTTTTCTGAACGCAGGGCGTCAGCCTGTGCCTCAAGCTCTTCGCACGTCGCCGTCTTCGAAGGTGGTGGAACTCGTCGTAGCTGATCGGGCATTTGCAGAGCGTTCGTGCCGACCTCTTGTTCCGGGCTCATGACGGATGGCTCTTGGGCGGCAAGGGGAAGCGTAAAAAGCAGGGAAGTCAGCAACGCGATCCAGCGGGTGCGGTTCATAAGATCCTCCAGACCCGAAGCGGGTCGGCCGGCTCAGTGGGGCGTGGATGGAGGCGGCTCCGGCTTGCTAGGGTCTTTCTTATCCTTGTCAGACTTATTATCGTCCTTTTTGTCATCCTTAAAAGCACCAAATATTTTGCCGAAGAAGCCCTTCTTTTTCTTATTGGCATCATCAGCCTGTTGTGCCTGCTGTTGGGCAGGCGCGCCAGGCTGGGGATTTTGGAGCCCCGAAGGCTGCTGACCAGGATTAGACACCGCCGGAGGTGGTAAAGGTTTCGGGCCCAGACCGAATATCTTCTGGAACATGTTCCGCTGGTCGCCCGCCTGTTGGTCACACGTCTCTTTCGGCTCGGTCCCGGCGATGAACACCGCGGTGTAGTCATCCGGACAAGTGGGAGTAGCGATCCGGTTGGTCACTTTATCCAGCGTCATCGTAACAACGCCGTCGGGATTGGTGAAGGGTTTCACATCACGATAAGACGGCAGTTGGATCGCGCGCTTCATGAACTCCGTCCAGATCGGTGCAGCCGTGTGCGCGCCTTCCTGTTTGAGGTCGCTGTAATCGTCATAGCCGACCCACACTACACATAGCAGATTGCTGGTGTACCCAGCGAACCAAGCGTCGTGCGAGGTTCCCGTCTTGCCTGCTGCCGGAGCCGTGAAACCCCGCGCGCGCACGCCGGCGGCAGTGCCGTTGTTGATCACCGCCTCCATCATGTTCGTCATCACCGCGGCGACACGCGGATCCATGATGGCTTTGTGCTCGTTCGTGAAATCCTCCACCACTTCGCCCTGCGCGTTGCGGACCGAGGTGATGGCGATGGGCGTCGAACGAATGCCCTTGTTGGCAAACGCGGTATAAGCTCCCGCCATTTCTAGAGGAGTTGCGTCATATGCGCCCAGCGCCATTGCCGGGGTCCCTTTCACGCCCTTGATGCCCGCGGCTTGCGCCAAGTCAGCGACTTTGCTGTATCCCACCTGCTCTGCCACTCGTACGGTTGCGTTGTTCAATGAATGGGCCAGCGCGAAGCGTGCGGACACCACCTCGTTGTACTTGTTCTCTCCGTAGTTGTGCGGCTCATAGACTTGGTCTTCGAAGAAAAAAGTCGTAGGCGTGTTGTCCACCAGGGAAGCGGGAGTGAAGACTGGCTCCTGTCCATCTAGGGATGCCGCAATCGCGGTTGCGTATACGAACGGTTTGAAGATAGATCCCGTCGGACGCTTCGCGATCGCGTGGTTCAACTGGCTGAAACCATAATTGCGTCCACCCACCATCGCCAGCACTTCGCCCGTCTGCGGATTCATCGCCACAAGCGCTACCTGCGCCTGCGGACCGGGTTTCGTGACAATCTCAGTTTTCCCGTCTTTGCCTTTTATTTTGCGTCGCCGGGTCTTGTTGATGACGTCATCCACTTCTTTGACGCCGGCTTCGATCGCTTCCGCGGCCACACGCTGCAAGTCTGGATCAAGGGTGGTGTAGATACGCAATCCGTCTTCATTCAATTGCTCTTCGGTGTAGCGCTGCAGAAGATTGTCTTTCACAAAGTCAACGAAGTATGGTGCGTCGCTGGCTTCTACGTTCGGAGCGCTTAATGTTAGTCCGGCAGCTTTTGCTTTATCTGCCTCCACCTGGCTGATGGCGCCGGTTTCCACCATGCTGTCCAGAACCAGATTGCGGCGTTTCAGACACGCTTCCTTATTGCGATAAGGATTGAAATAATTCGGTCGCTGGATCATCCCCGCCAGCAGCGCGGATTCGGGCAGCGTAAGGTTCTTCACGTCCTTATTGAAGTATGCTTCGGCAGCTTCTCCCATTCCGTTGATAGTGAAGGAGCCGCGTTGTCCCATGTAGATCTGGTTAGCATAAAACTCAAAGATTTGTTTCTTTGAGAAGCGCTGCTCCAGCTCAATGGCGATCATGGCCTCTTGCATCTTGCGCGTGTAGGTCTTCTCAGGGGTAAGGAAGAATCCGCGAGAGATCTGCTGCGTCAGCGTAGAAGCCCCCTCTGAACGCCGGCCTGTCTCCATGTTGCGGATCGCGGCTTCGCCCAGCCGCCAATAATTGATGCCGCTGTGCTGAAAGAATCGGCGGTCTTCGATTGCCAGCACGCCATCTATCAGCGAGGTCGGCATATCGTCGTACGTGATGAGCCGTCGTTTGGATCGCTGCTGATTGTCGAAGAGACCGGTTACCAACTGCGGCTCGAGCTCGTACTGGCCGATCACCGCGCCCTTGTCCAACGAAGAGATGCTGTCAACGCCATCCTTATCAAACTTGATAAGAGCACCATCGGGACTGTGGAAGGATTCCGGGCCAGGACGTATCTGGATCCCGTCGCTCACCAGCTTGTAGCTGCCAAGCTTCGATTCGCCCTTTTCGTTCTCTTCGGTGTAGCCCGCGCGGCGCAACTCGCTGGCCACTTCTTCCCGGCTGATGCGGTAACCAGATGTCAGAACGCGCGGCGTTCCGTAGATCTTCGACGCATTCGCAAAGACCGGTCCGCTCATGCGCTGGTCGATCAGTTTCTGGTATTTCACGTAGAAATACGCGAACACGCCCAATCCAATGGTGCAGCAGATGATGATGGCGGCTACGGTGGCGCGCAAGACGGGTGCCGAGAGAAAAAATCTGCTCTTCCCCCGTTTACCTTTTGGGATTTTCAGTTTGATAGTCACGGTGTGGTCGGGTATCTGCCCCTTGCGCGGATGCCAGCTTAGATTCTAAATCTAAGTAACAGACGCGGTGGCAAGCGGCTGGTCACTGCTTTGCGGATACCGCCGTACCCGTTCGTACTAGGTCTTTACGCTACTTAGATGAAAATCAAACACCCACGGTTTACCCACGGGCGGCGTAATGACTACTTCATAATCGGCCGTGATGGTCACGTGCCCGGAATCCCGGGTGACATGCACATTATCAGGTTGTACCGGTACACCGATGTCCTGGGCCTTCTTCATTACTTGATCTCGGATTTGATCCTCGGTCTGGTAAGTTGTGGCGAACTTGGCGGTGTTGGCCAATTCGTCCTGGAACTGTAGTTTTGCCATTTCCATGGGGATCAAGTTCCAACAGGCATACACGATCACGACGATGACTAATAGACCGAGCACTCCTTTGATCTTGCCCATATATTCCTTCGAGGCTACTTCTTGTCCGCCAAAGCCCTGAACTCTTGGACGATTTCCGCGATAGTAGCATCCTGTGATTGCCGTGTCGAGCGGCTTACCAGCTCAACTTTACCTTCCGAAACCTTCTTGCCAACATTGATGCGGAAGGGGATGCCGATCAAGTCGGCGTCTTTGAACTTCACGCCGGCACGCTCGTCGCGGTCGTCCAGCAGAACGTCAAAGCCGGCGGCCTCAAGCTCGCCCGCGATCTTCTCAGCAGTTGAGACGCATGTCGGATCGGTCATTGTAGTTGACACAACCACCACATCAAACGGTGCGATACTGCGGGGCAGGCAGAAGCCGTTCTCGTCATTCGCCTGCTCGAGGGCGCAGGTCAATATCCGCTCGATGCCGATGCCATAACAGCCCATGATCGGCATGACCTCTTTCCCATCTTTGGCTAGCACCCGGGCGTCCATCGATTCGGAATACTTTGTGCCCAGCTTAAAGATATGTCCGATCTCGACGGCTTTGGCTACTTTCAACGGTGAGTCGCATTTCGGGCATCCTTCACCCTCCGCCGCTGAACGTAAGTCCGCCCAATGCTCGACTTTGAAGTCGCGATCAGGGGTCACGTTCCTCAGGTGATAATTCTCTTTGTTGGCGCCGGCCACGAGGTTCGTGCGGCCTTTTAGGGCTTCATCAACAAGAATGAGCGCGCCCTTGGCATTCGCGATATTGACCGGCCCCAAATATCCTGCAGGCGATTTAAAAACTTCTTCGATCTCTTCTGCCTGCATGGGACGAAAATCCTTGCCGCCGATCGCCGTGGTGAACTTTGCCTCGTTCAACATATGATCGCCACGCATGAATGCGATCACAGGCGTATTCACTGTCTTCCCGGTCTTATGGTCCACCTCGCCGGCCATATAGGCCAACGTCTTCATCTTTTGCTTGGGCGAGACCTTTAAAAACCTGGCTACGTCCTCAATGGTCTTCATCCCAGGAGTCTCGACCAACTCAGGCTTGCCGTCGCCACTGGGAGGCAAATCCTCCACCTTTTCCAGCTTCGATGTCGCTTTCTCGAGGTTTGCCGCGTAGCCGCACTTGGCACAATTTGCGACAAAGTCTTCACCCGCATCGGAAAACACCATGAACTCATGGGACTGCGAGCCACCCATGGCGCCTGAGTTCGCTTCCACGACTACATATTTCAATCCAGCGCGATCGAAGATGCGGCAATAGACGTCATAATGCTTTTTGTAGCTCACGTCGAGTCCGGCGGCGTCAATGTCGAACGAGTACGCGTCCTTCATGGTGAATTGGCGAACGCGCAGCAGCCCGCTCTTCGGCCGGGGCTCGTCGCGGAATTTGTTCTGTATCTGGTACCAGATCTGCGGCAACTGCTTGTAGCTGCGCAGTTCCTTGCGCGCGATCTCCGTCATGACCTCTTCGTGAGTCATGCCGAGACAAAGCTCACGCCCACCGCGGTCTTTCAGGCGGAACAT
>JAICWB010000282.1 GCA_025935035.1 Terriglobales bacterium | reverse complement strand
GGAAACATATATTGTTTTCTAGTGTTTAACAGCCCTTGGGTTGACCTATCGGAACAAGATACAAGATTCGGAATTCTTCTGTGGAAAACCATAGGAGGAAGTTCCAAAAGAACAAAAAATGGAGAGCCCGAAAAGAGACTCTCCCCCAAGAAAGAAGCTAAAGAGGCGATTTCTAAGAGGTTGGAGTTGCCGGGCAGAGCTGTGGTTGCACTCAGTTGTGAAGTCACCCATAAGGCGCCCACGCCAACTTCACGCCAGGTGCAGTAGCTTCCGTAGTCCGCAAAGAGATAACATCTGCTCCAGATGCTGGATAAGATAAAACGGGCTGTGGCCATGACTGACCGCAAAGCCTGGATTCGGTTCTTCATCGCCATGGCAGGCTTGTTTGTCGCTTTTACGGCGGCACTCCTATCCACGGTCTTGCGCGAGTCCGGCAATATCTTTGGCATGAATCTAGCTGCGGCGGTGGCACTTCTGACGGCGGGATTCGTCGGCATCTACTCCATCCCTTATCTCGCGAAACGGGTAGCACTGGAAGGGATGCGCGAAGCCTTCGACTATGACGTGACGTCCGAAGGCCTGGTTTATCTCAGCATCACACTCTTGATCGGCGTGGCCTCGCTTACCTCCGGTAATAATCTGCTTTTCATAATCTTGGCTGCGATGCTGGCGGCCATCGTCATCTCTGGCATCGCATCGGCGCACGTGCTGCGCGGTCTGCGAATGGATGCTGCCATACCCGAACATGTATTCGCCAAACAGCCCGTCATCGCTAAGCTCTCTGTGCAGAACCGCCACTGGACGTCTTCTTTTTCAGTGAGCATCGTTCCGCCAAAGTCGCAGGCTGCGGGCCAGAAGCATTGGCAGTGGGAGCGCGGCGTATTCGCTTTTCCTCCAAAGCGCCCGCCGGAAAAACGGTGGGTGAATTGGCCCGACCTGAAGCTGCGTCGCAACGAGATCCCAGCCGCTAGCGATTCCATCTTTAACGGCTCGATCTACTTTCCTTACATTGCCGCGCGTGGCCAAGCGCACGCAGATGTCGAACTCCTGTTCCCTCGTCGCGGACGCTACGTACAAGAAGGATTCGGTCTGGCTACGCGTTTTCCCTTCTCATTCCTTCTGAAAACGCGCCGCATCAAGCTGGAGCATGAGATGGTCGTGTATCCATCGGTGGAACCCACCGATGACTTCTTTCACGTGCTACCCATGGTCACCGGTGAATTCGAATCCTATGTGCGCGGACGCGGACATGATCTCTACCGCATCCGCGAATACCTCCCCGAAGATTCCGCGCGGATGGTTGATTGGAAAGCCACGGCGAAGTCCGGAGCATTGAAGGTCCGTGAATTCACGCGCGAAGACGAGCGCAAGCTGCGTATCGTCTTCGATAATCCCGCGCCCGGCGCCGTAACTCAACAGGATTACGAAGCCGCGGTTCAACTCACCGCGTCACTCGCATGGCATTTTTCAGATGGAAGCACGCAACTTTCCTTCGTCGCCGCGGGTTATGAAGGGAGTGGGGAAGTGTTGGATTTTTTGCACTACTTGGCGTTAGTGCAGCCGACGCCTGCGGACTCAGTATTGACTAGGATTCCTCTGACCGACGATTACAACCTGGTGGTGACTGCGCAACCGCATGGCAGCGTTCCCACTCGGTTGTGGGCGTCCAGCTACATCGTTTTCATGGATAAGCGCCGCTGATTCGCGCTGTCCCGAATGGCGTCCGCCTGCATCTAATACAGCAAGTCCCAAGAGCTATTCAGAGGTGAAGCGGTGAAAAGGTATTTTCAGGCCTACATCATTTTGTTGGCAGCATCGGTGGGCGCTTTCGCGCAATCGCAAATCAATTCGCGTCCTGCGCAGAGCAGCGCTGTTCAGAATGTGACTGCCCCGGGTGCGAATAATAATGTCCCACAAACGGTTTACTTGCCTTCCGGCCTTGATGTGCAGATCCGGGTGAATGAAATGCTTAGTAGCGGCACTTCACAGCCGGGGGACACCTTCACCGGTTCGCTCGTCAGCTCCATTGAAGATGACAATGGGAACATCATTTTCCAGCGCGGCGACCAGGTCACTGGTCGCGTCGTCAGCGTGAAGCCTTCCGGCCGGTTGCAGGATTCCGGTCAACTGGTGCTCACCTTGAACAACATCCGTTCTGATCAGCAGATCGCCAATCTTACCGTCATCTCCAAAGAGGTGACGGGAGCCTCGCACGCGGCCAGCAACACAACGAAAGTCGGTGGAGGCGCGATCTTGGGCGCGATCATCGGTGGGATCGCAGGTGGTGGTTCAGGCGCAGCGATCGGTGCGGCCACCGGCGCTGCCGCGGGGACAGGCGCCGCTGCAGCGACAGGGAAAAAAGAAGCGCGCGTGGATTCTGAAGGGATCCTTCGCTTTGTTACCAGTACTGAGACGACGGTGGTTCCGATAAATTCCGCGGCGGCGCGCGCAATGGAAACGCAGCCCAGCATCTACAACGATTCCGGGCCCCGCGACGATAATGCTCCAGTTCTTCGCCGCCGAAGCACGGATCCCAATTCTCCGGATGCGAATTCGTCTGGCAACTATCCGAATGGCGGGAACAACTATCCCAACAATAACAACAGCTATCCCAGCAACACCTATCCGGACAACAGCAACAACTATCCGAGTAATGGCAGCAGCCACCCGAGCCATCGCCGCGAGAACTCTACCGTCGCCGGCAACAACACTCCTGATGATGCCCCGGTATTGCGACGCCGCGATAGCAGCTCATCCGATTCCGAGACAACATCCAACTCGGCCCCGGCGAGTCAGCCCTCTGTGAGTGCCGGCGCGTCAAATAATCAGCCAAGCAGTCCGAGTAATTCCACCGATGACTCTGTTGCCCCCACAGACAACACTCCGGTCAATAGTGCGAATGCGGGTTGGGAGTTTTCGCCGCGTGACCGCCGCGTGATCACTGGTTGTCTCGCCGGCACGCCGAACGCGGCTCCTGCAGCAACGGTCAATGCGATCCCATATCACAAGGGCGATACATTGCCCTACGCTGCGCAGAAGCAGGCGCAGCCGCTTCCGCTTGCTTGTGAGAAGCAGCTTCCTGCGGCGACCAGCAACACCGAACGCGTGATTTATAACCAGCAAGTGTTGTTGATCAATACCAATAGTCTTGTGCTCGACTCCATCGATCTCAACCACTAAGTAGATCGTTATTATTATGCAGAGGCCGCTTTTGAGCGGCCTTTGCTACAATCTGCGCAGTCCCATGCAGTTTCAAAGGCTCGTAAAGCAGTTAAAGAAAATCGTCGGTAAAGATGGAGTACTCGACCGTCCTGAAGACTTGATGCTTTACGAGTATGACGGTGGCGTCGATCGCGGTACTCCGCAAGCCGTCTGCTTCCCACAAACCACCGAACACGTCTCGCAGATCTGCCGCCTCGCCACGAAAGAAAACATTCCTATCGTTCCCCGCGGCGCCGGCACCGGACTCAGCGGCGGAGC
>JAICWB010000115.1 GCA_025935035.1 Terriglobales bacterium | reverse complement strand
GCGCTGATCGTGCAGGGATACAAGAACAAGGAGATTGCTACGACGCTGGGCACGACCGAGCAGGTGATCAAGAATTATCTGCGCAATGTGTATGATAAGATCGGCGTGTCAGACAGGTTGGAGCTGGCGCTGTTCACTATCCATCACAAGATATTGCTGCAGGCGGCGTCGGCCACGACGGCGGCTATGCAGTAGCCAAACCGGTTTCTGGTTTCCCGTTTCCCGTTTCCCGTAAAACCGTTTTGCGGTTTTCTCTAAGCGCCTTCAGCTTGCGTGGTCAATTCCTCAAAATGCAGATCCCTCCGCCGTATTTTTTCGCTGAAGAGAACGCGAAAAAATGGACGGTCGTTCGGGATGACGGCTTATTTGAAACCATCATGCGAATTGAAGGCAGCCGCGAGCCTTTCGGGAAACCGGAAACGGGAAACCGGAAACGGTTGTTAGGCTTTGCCGCCGGATTTTAGTAGCTCGTTCACAATGGTGACGAGTTCTTCTGGGTTGACGGGCTTTTCCAGGTAGAGATCCGCGAGGGGTTCGGCGGCTTGGAAAGCGTCATTCACATAGCCGGAGACTACGACCACGGGAGTATTGGTATGGTCTTTGGCGGCTTGGACCACAGCGCGTCCATTGGCGTCGCCTAGGCGCCAATCGGTGACGATGGCGTCATAGTCTGACTTGCTGATGTAGTCGATCGCTTCTTTAGCGGAGGTGCAGCCGGTGACTTGATGTCCGGCGGCTTCCAGGATGGCGCACTTCAGTTTGACGACGTTGCTTTCGTCATCGACGCAGAGGATTTTTGCCATAAGGGGAGATTCTTAGGTCGGCAACTCAGACCTTCAACTTGGGAATCATTGTGCGGCAGAGGCGGAAGGACTGTCAAATATGAGGGACGGGACCAGAGCCCCGTCCCTAAGTCTCAGAGGCCCATTCGGCACGGATAAACCGGTGCCCTTGAATGAATCGGCGTTAGGTGAGTTTTTCGCCGATGGACTTCGCCTGGGTGAAGAGATAGAGGTAGTCAGGGCCACCGGCCTTGGAGTCTGTACCGGACATGTTGAACCCGCCGAAGGGATGGGCTCCCACCATGGCCCCGGTGCACTTGCGGTTGATATAGAGATTGCCTACGTGGAAGTCACGCTTGGCACGATCGATCTTCTCCTGCGATGAGGTGTAGATGGCGCCGGTGAGCCCGAACTCGGTATTGTTGGCAATGGCGAGCGCGTCTTCAAAACCTTTGGCTTTGATGACCGCGAGGACCGGCCCGAAGATCTCTTCTTGCGAGATCTTGCCCATGGGAGGAACGTCAGTGATGACGGTGGGCGCGATGAAATAACCTTCGGTGCCTTCGCGAGCGCCACCGGTGAGGAGGCGTCCTTCTTTCTTCCCTGCCTCGATGTATTCGAGGATGGTCTTCATTGCGCCTTCGTTCACGACTGGCCCCATAGGCGCGTTTTCGGCCGGGTCGCCGAGAGTGATCTTGTTCACACGCTCTTTGAGCTTGGCGACGAAGGGGTCGTAGATCTTTTCGTCCACGATGGCGCGGGAGCAGGCGGAGCATTTTTGTCCGGAGAAGCCAAAGGCTGCAGCGGCTACGCCTTCGACGGCGGCGTCAATGTTGGCGTCAGCATCAACGATGATGGAATCTTTTCCGCCCATCTCGAGGATGGTGCGCTTGATCCAGATCTGGCCTTTGCGGGGCTGAGCGGCGCGGGCGTGGATGTCGAGTCCGACTTCTTTGGAACCGGTGAAGGCTACGAAGCGGGTCTTGGGGTGCTCGACAATGGCGTTGCCGAAAGTGGCGCCGGAGCCGGGACAGAAGTTGACCACACCGTCGGGCATGCCGGCTTCGAGCAGCACCTCAAAGAATTTTGCGGCGATGGTGGGCGAGTCTGACGACGGCTTAAGGATGACGGTGTTTCCACAGACGACAGCCGCGCAGGTCATGCCGGCCATGATGGCGCAGGGAAAATTCCACGGCGGAATCACTGCGCCGACGCCGAGCGGGATGTAGCGAAGCTGGTCGTGTTCGCCCGGAAGTTGAACGGGCGTTTCCGCGGCGTGCAGGCGCAGGGCTTCGCGCGCGTAGAATTCGAGGAAGTCAATGGTCTCGCCGATGTCGGCATCTGCCTCAGCCCAGTTCTTGCCGACTTCAAACACCAGCCACGCGCAGAATTCGAACTTGCGTTCGCGAATGATCTCGCTGGCACGGAGGAGTAGTCCGACGCGCTGCTCAATGGGGGCTTTGCTCCACGTCTCAAAAGCTTTAAGCGCGGCTTGCATGGCGGCGTCAACGTGTTCGGCACCGGCTTTCTGATGGATGCCGACGACTTCGCTCGGCTTCGCGGGATTCAGCGACTTGATCTTTCCTTCAGTCTTGATGACTTTGCCGCCGATAACGAGGTCATACTCGCGCCCAAGTTCCGAGCGCACTTTGGCGATGGCTTCACGCATGGCGCGAACGTTCTCAGACTTGGTGTAGTCGATGAAAGGTTCGTTCTTAAAGGGGGAAAGCAGTTTGGCGTTGGAGAAGGTCTCAGTCGCGGTAGCCATGGGTGTCCTCACTATGGGAGAGATGATTGCGGGACCAGAAAGGGCGCAACATCTATTGTAACGCCTGCGGTTCAAGACGGTTTTTTTGCCAGGCCTAAGTATCTTTCGTTCTCACCAGGCGATGGATAGACATGGCACCGAGGAGTTCGCCGTCTTCGTGCAGAGGATGCGCGGTGACGGCGATAACGAAGCGATTGCCGGTGTCATGGCCAATGATATCGAGTTCCATGTCTGTGACCGTCTCACCTTGGAGTGCACGGAAGAGCGGGTAGTCATTGGGCATGAGTCTACGACCCTTGGAGAAGGCCTCTGCGTGCGAAGGCCAATCTTGCGGCGTCTTGCTTTTGTGGATCTGGCCGTAGAGCTGAATGGCGAACTTGTTGATGAACAGCATTCGCCCTTTGGGATCACCGATGATGACACCGTAAGGGGCGGTATCGAGCAGAGACGCTAGCTTGTCGATGGTACTTTTCGCGGGCACAGGAAAATTGTCTCATACAGCTTTTGGAGAACTATCGTGTGGCGATTCAGTTGGATCTTGTAGCGCCTGCATGAGTGAGCGCTGCGGTGCGCTCCAGTTTGTCCCATGCGAATGGACGGCCATCAAATGCGCGCTTGATGGTCTTGGCCAGTACTAGTGAGAAGAGTTGGCGGTAAGCCAAGCGCTGCAGCCAGACTTGCGAGAGCAGCCACTTGTCGAGAGGAGAGCGGCCCTCTTTGCGTTCGAGCAGGAACGCGACTGTCGATGCCATGAAATCGATGATGAGGAAGATGGCGAAGAACAGTACGAGCTTTTTGAAGTCGGTGGCGTTCGCGGTTTCGGGATGCCAGTAGCGCTGGATGGCATACCATCCTGCGCCGACGATGAACATGAGGTCGATCAGCGGAGAGACTAGGGGCAAAAGCATCTGGAAGATGAGGATGTTGGGCAGGGCGATCCAGCCGAGTTTGTTGGCGTGGAGAAATGCGGAGCGGTGTTTCCACGCGGCCTGCAAGATACCGAATGACCAGCGAAAGCGTTGGCGCATGAGTCCGTTGGCATTCATGGGCGCTTCGGTGTAGGCGAGAGCGCGGTCTTCGTATCTGACCTTGTATCCGATCTCCAAAAGAGACATGGTGAGATCGGCATCTTCAGCGACGGTATCCACCGGGTAGAGGCCGGCTTCGCGAACCGCGGAGGTGCGCCATGCGCCGATGGCGCCGGGTACTACGGTGACGGCGTCAATCAGGTTGAGGGCTCGCCGCTCGAAATTCTGGCTGGTGATGTACTCGAGCGCTTGCCAGCGCGTCCAGATGTTTACGCGATTGCCGACTTTGGCGTTGCCAGCAACGGCGCCGACTTTGGGGTCGGAAAAATTCGGCACCAGGAAAGAGATGGCGCGCTTGGAAATCACCGTGTCAGCGTCGATTGCGACGAACAGTTCTTCCGTCACATGTTGCAATGCAAAATTCGCGGCTGCCGCTTTGCCTCCGTTGGGCTTAGTCAACACAGTCAAGCGGCCTTCGGCGATCTCTTTCGCGTAAGTGTTCTTGGCGATCTCGTATGTGTTGTCTTTGGAGCCGTCGTCAACGACGATAGCGCGAACGTTCGGGTAATCAGACATCAGAATGGAGCGGATAGTGCGCGCGATGACTTTCTCTTCGTTATACGCGGGAATGATGACGGCAACGCTCGGCCTGTAATCTTTGGCGGCGGGCAGGTTTTCCGGCAGCTTGGTAAAGAGACGATCAGCGATGGCGGAGAAGCCGACGAAGAGCAGACGTCCGGTCATGAGAAAGTCGCCGACGAAGAAGACCAGCACGATGATCTGGCCAACCAAACGCAAAAGCGTGAAGCCGACACCATCAATGCGGGCCGCCAGTTGTTCGTTGGACGAGATGGGCGGCATAACTTCTGCGCGGGTCTTGCCGATGAGTTCTGAAACGGGGACGATGTCATAGCCGCGCTGGCGTAGTCCGGCAATGATCATGGGCAGCGCTTTCACCGTGTTGCTGCGGTCGCCGCCGCCATCGTGCAAAAGCAAGATGCTGCCCTTGTGAGGATCGCTTACCGGGAGATCGATGTTCTCCATCACCTTTTCTGTTATCTCTTCAGGCGACGGATGCGGATTGTCGTGCCAATCGTTGGGATCGATCTTCTCGCCGACGGTGATGTAGCCGCGTGACTGAACTACTTCGAGCGGACGAACCTGGTCGGCGGTATCGGGCTCTTCGTCCACCGCGTAAGGAGGGCGGAAGAACAGGGGCTTGACGCCAAGTTCGCTGGCAAGAAAACGCTCGGTAAGATTGAGCTCGACTTCCATGTAGCGGCGGCCGATGTTTTCCGCGTCGGGATGCGTGAAGGTGTGATTGCCGATCTCATGGCCTTCGTCATAGATGCGGCGCGTCAGGCCGGCAAATTTATCCGCCTGCACGCCGATGAGGAAGAACGTGGCCTTGACGTCGGCTTTCTTCAGCTCGTCGAGGATGAGGGGCGTCCACGTCGGGTCGGGGCCATCGTCAAAGGTGATGGCGACTTGCTTGGCTTTGAATCCGTATTCTGCAAGTTGATAAGGATTGGGCAATGACTTGAAGGTCTCATTTGAGACCATGCCGGTGGTGGGATCGACTGCGCCAACAATACGCTCGCCATTACTGGGCACATGCTCAATGCGCATGACCTCGCCCTTACCTTCAAAGTCCACGTCATAGCCGGGCTGCATCTCGCGTAGTTTGCCGGGGGCCTCTTCGAGACTAGGTGAATCCCATATCGCCCACAGCGAGCGATCCTCAGAGCCGAGACGCCAGAGCGCGAAACTATCAATGCCGAGCTGATTAGCCGCACGCATCTCGTTCAACGCGGAGACTGCGTCTAGAAACCAGACATCATGCCGGAGATTGTCTTCCTCCATGAAGGAGTAGTGCGGGTTCAAAGACGCGGGATCGAACTGGACGCTCACGTCTGATTCTTTTGCGTGCAGCCACGCTTCCTGCGCGGAGAGCGTGTCAACATTTACGATCTTATTCTTCTTGCCGAGCGAAGTGCTCCAGTCGTATCCGTAGTTGCCGACCGCTAGCATGACCTTATCTTTAGGAATGTCTTTGAGGGCTATGCGCAGGTTGCGCGCGAACCAGTCTTGCCCGGCGACGGGCCCAGCCTCGCTGGTGATCTGGTGTTGGTCGTAGTCCATCAGGATGAGCGCGTCACTGTGCGCGGCGAGGTATTTGTAGTCGAAATCTCTATCGTCCACGGGAACATTGAGATAGAGCCTGAGGCCGCGGGGATGAAAGTCGTTGTACATCTCATTCACGAACGCCTTGAATCCGGGCTGGGCTTCGAGCGGGATCTCTTCGAAGTCAATGGATAGGCCGTGGTAGTTCTCTGACGACATGAGGATGTCAGCCTGCTCGCGAAAGTGTGCGCGCGCGCGAGGATCGTTGAGAAACACTCCGATGCCTTCCAGCCATTGGTTCGTGATGGGATGAACATTGTTGACCAGCGGGATGACCTCGGTCTGCGCGTTCGCGGCTTTCAGGAACTGCATCACGTTGCGATTGTCCGGCGAGTGGACTTTGCCGCTCTGCACAACGTCAAATAATTTGTTCTCACTGGTGACACCCTGGATGTTGCCATCCGGAGTAAGGACGTGCAGCCACTCAGGAAAAAGAAGATCGATCTGGGGATAGTACTGCTTGAGCGAGGAGAAGCTGCCGGCGTCCCACTCGACGTAGAAGGCGGCGCGCGGGCCGTCACCATTGATGCCGACTGTGGCATTAGCGACGGCTTTTTTCGTCTTGGGCTTGGCGGGAGCCTTTTTTGCGACGACGCGCGGGGGGCCTTTTTCTTTGTCCTTCATGGCATGATAGCCGCGGTTGGGCTCAGGCAGCAGGATGTTGGGGAGGTTCTCACCACGGACCGTGGATATGACAAAAACCACAATGACTATGCCGATGAATACACCGAGCGCGTCCAGCAGTGCGCGCAGGCGCCGCCAGCGCTTGCGTTCGGGGTCATAGAAGACGGGCTTTTGCGTGGACTTTTCCGGCGTCATGAGGCGTGAATAGAGAGCCGCAACAATCGTAAGCTGGGGTGTCTGGCAGGTCAATCAGGCTGGGACGTGCGGCTATACTCGTTGGCGTGCGCGAGCTGATCCGCAAACATCGACTGTTTTTTCTGGCATTCGCGCTGGCAGGTGTGGCGCTGCGATTGGTGTTTGTCTATTTGTATCCGCACAATGCGGGCGATTCCCTTCTGTATGCGGACATTGCGCAGAACTGGCTGCATCATGGGACTTTTGCGCTAACAGAAAATGGCGTGCCCGTGCCTACGCTGATCCGCTTGCCGGGGTATCCGGCATTTTTGGCGGTGATCTTCGCGCTGGGTGGGAAGACGCAGACGCTGCGCGCTGTACTGCTGGTGCAGACGTTCATTGATCTGGCGGGGTGCTTCGTGACCGCAGGACTGGCGCTGGAATCATTCGCTGATCAGAAAGAGCTTGTAGAGCGGGCGGCGAAGTGGGCGTTTGCTCTGGCAGCGCTCTGCCCCTTCACCGCGAACTACGCGGCGGTTCCTCTCACAGAGACGTTAGCGATATTTTTCGCGGCGTTGGCGCTGCTGCTCTGCGCGAAGGCCGTGCGGGGGATGGATGCAGGAGATTCCGCGCTGGGGGTCTGGTGCGGTTGCGGCGCGGCCTTGGCAGCGGGAGTGGTGCTGAGGCCGGATGGCGGGATATTGCTGGCGGTGATCTTGGCTTATCTCCTGTGGCGGTTGTTCCGCAGGGAGAGCAAGAAACAAATCTTCACCGCCGGAGTGCTGGTCACGGTCATTGCGCTGGCTCCATTAGTCCCATGGACAGTGCGCAACTGGCGAAGGTTTCAGGTATTTCAGCCGCTGGCACCGCGCTATGCCAATGCTCCGGATGAGTATGTTCCCCTGGGATTCAATCGCTGGGTGAAGACGTGGCTGGCAGAGTATGTGTCTGTTGAGGATGTGTTCTGGAACGTGTCGACTGAGACCCCAGGCGACACGGTGGATACGACGCTGATCCCGCAGCGGGCGTTTGATTCTCCCAACGAGAAAACGCGCACGGAAAAATTGTTTGCGGAATTCAACCAGACATTGATCCTGATGCCGCGGACGGACGCTGGCTTTGCTGAACTTGCGCGCGAACGTATAGCCCATGCGCCGCTGCGTTATTACGTTGTGCTTCCCGCTGCGCGGGTCGCAGATATGTGGTTACGTCCGCGAACGGAGATGCTGCCTGTGGACCAGCGCTGGTGGACGTTCGATGATCCGCCGGAGTCGTGGTTCGCGGTGGGCTACGGTATGTTGAACCTTCTGCTGGTTGCAGCAGGAGTGGTGGGGCTGGCGCGATTTCGCGGCGTGCGCATTTACTGGGTGATGTTGGGTTTTGTTTTAGCGCGATCCGTGTTTCTGTCAACAATGGAGAATCCCGAGCCGCGATATGTGCTTGAGTGTTTTCCGGTGATGCTGGCGATGGGAGCTGGGGTTTGTGCGGGAATCTCCGGTAGGCCGCGAGTGTAGAACCCAACACAGAGAACGGAGAGACAGAGAAAACCTTTAGGGGTTTATTCCTGTCACTACAACTCTGATGATTCATCTCACCATTTGAGATGAACCAACATTAAATCCTTTTCGATTTCTCTATGCCTTTGTTCTCTGTGTTGGGTTTTCCGGAACCGCTACGGATGGTCGCTCATCCTGAACTGTGTGCGGAAGTGTTCTGAGAGCAGACTGACTGCATCCTTATTGGCTTTTGGATCAGACTGCGCGAGATAGCGAATGGCTTCCACGATCAGCTTTTGACCATCGAGATAACGCGCGTCAGAGATGAGCGGCTTCTTTCGCTTGGCGTTTCGCTTGCCGGGATCCGGCATGACGGGAATGGTGAGTAACTTT
>JAICWB010000144.1 GCA_025935035.1 Terriglobales bacterium | reverse complement strand
TTCGCTCCGACGACGAATGTTACCGGCGTCGCAGTGAAACAAACGACGGCTGCATCGCCAACCGCCGACATCTTCGATGTGCAGGACAAGACCGGCGCGACGAATTACCTGAAAGTTGACAGCACCGGAGCAGTGGCATGGACGGGTACGGCGAATGGCTCGATCAGCGGCAATGCCGCGACGGCGACCACTGCCACCAACGCGACCAACGCTACCAATGCTACAACTGCAACGAATGCCACGAATTTCACTGGCTCGCTTGCCGGTGATGTGGGCGGCACGCAGGGCGCAACCGTGTTAGCAAACGTAGTCACAGCGGGAACAAATACCAAGATCACCTACGACGCGAAGGGCCGCGTGACAGCGGGCGCGCAGGCGCAGTTCTCTGACATCGGCGGCAACCTGACCGCCGGCCAGGTCTCGGGAGCGAGCTTGGCGGTGACGAATGCCAACAACAATTTCAGCACGGCCCAGACTGTGAACGGCGCGCTGACTTCGACAGGTACCGTCACCGGCAATTTGTTCTCCGGCTCCGGCGCTTCGCTTACCAGCTTGAATGCCAGCAATCTCTCCAGCGGTACGGTGGCTGCGGCGCGCATGCCTGCATTAACGGGCGACGTGACTTCCGGCGTCGGCACGGTAACGACTACGCTGGCTGCTTCGGGCGTCACGGCGGGTACCTATACGAAGATCACGGTGGATGCCAAGGGCCGTGCCACGACGGGCGCGCAAGCGCAGTTCTCTGACATCGGCGGCAACCTCACGGCGGGCCAGCTTTCGGGTGCGAACCTGGCGGCGACGAACGTGAACAATAATTTCAGCGTAGGACAGACTGTGACGGGCACGGTGACGGCGACGACATTCTCCGGTTCGGGCGCTTCTTTGACCAATCTTCCCGCCGCGAACTTGACGGGAACGGTTGCAGCCGCGCAGATGCCGGCATTGACCGGTGATGTGACTTCGTCAGCCGGTTCAACGGCCACTGCACTGAGCGCCACTGGTGTTGCTGCGGGTACCTATGCAAAGGTGACGGTGGATACCAAAGGACGCGTGAGCGCCGGCGCAACACAGCTCGCCCTTGCGACTGATGTGAGCGGTGTCCTTCCCATCGCCAACGGCGGTACGGGATCAAGCACGCAAAACTTTGTTGATTTGACCACCTCGCAGAGCGTCGCAGGAACGAAGACGTTCACCGGCACGGTTGATGCTTCCACCGCTACGACCACCAGCCCGGTGAAGACGGTCTCCGGATCATTCCCGGCGGGTTGCTCGACGGGCCAACTCGTGCTTCGTACCGATTTCACTCCAGGGCAGCAACTTTACGTTTGCAACGCAGGCACGTGGGCGCTTGTGGGTGATGGACTCGGCAACGGCAACAACCTGAGTTTCAATCCTGTGACCATTGTCGCCAACTCCGTGAATCTGATCAAGAACACTTGCACTTCGACTTACACAGGCACCTATCCGACTATGATCGCGGGGCAAGATATACCGATCCCGCCGGCCTCCGGCACCCTGAGCAGCACTTCAACGCTGGTGGCATCGGTGTTGAGCTCGACCGCTAATTCGTTGCCCGCAGCGTGGTCGAACTATACGTTCCAGCCTTACGTTGACAGCAGCGGAACTCAATCATTCCTGCACGTTTGCAACTTGACCCTGACCAGCTTCGTAAGCTCGGGCCAGATCACCTTCAACGTGCGCGCTATCAACTAAGTCTTTTAGCACCCCCCGAACAGGAATAGCGGCGCTTCGGCGCCGCTTTTTTCTTGTGGTGGGCTCGCGTAAGATGGCGTGGATTGTTCCTCTTTCACGCAGCAATGGTTCGCGACGCGCAGCCTGCCGATCTACCGGCGGTGCTGTGGTTGGAGCAATCCGTGCCTGGCGCGGCGCACTGTGATGAATCTCAATACACTCGAATATTCGATCCCGCTGCAGCACGCCGGGTTTTGCTGGTCGCAGATGGAAAGACACATGCCGTTCCGCAGGTCATCGGGGGATTTATCCTGGCTCGGGTCGTTCATGACGAATGGGAGATAGAGAATGTGGCGGTTGCCGAGGAGTGGCGGCGGAAAGGCGTCGGGCAGCTTTTAGTGGTATGCCTGACTACCCGCGCGCGCCGCGAAGATGCACGCGCTGTGCGACTCGAGGTTCGAGCGTCTAACGCGCCGGCGATAGCTCTCTATTCGAAGTGTGGCTTTCAGCAGGACGGCATACGGAAAGGTTACTACTCAAATCCGACTGAGGATGCGCTGCTGTTCTCGCTGTCCCTAAAAAACGCAAGCTAAAAATATGCCCAACATTCAGGGCAGAAATTTTTCGCCGTCAACCATTGAAATCATCTGGCAGGCTTTGTTAGCTTCTCTCCAAGGGAAACAGGAGGGACCTCATGGACGCTTCCCGCACCGACCATCTCCTAGCCAGCGACGAAGAGATTCGTAAGCTGGCGCAAGAACACTCCCAGTATTCACACCGGTTAGACCTGCTCACCGAAAAACGCTTTCTCTCAGAGGAAGAAAAGCTGGAAGAAGTCCGGCTGAAAAAATTAAAGCTGAGACTGAAAGACCAGATCACGACGCTTGAACACAAGCATCGTGGCCAGACCGCTATCAGCGCCTAAAGGCACTCACGGCAATCAGGGCCGCTTTGGCGGCGCCAAGGCGAAGTTCCGCTCCTTTTCAGCTTGTATAATGTCCGCTGCTCCCTATGGTGAAGGACGGTCTCTATTACGGGCTGGGCATGCTGGTGGCGGCAGTGGTGCTTGGGTGGGTGTTTTTTTGGTGGCTAGCCATAGTGCCTGTGCTTTTGGGAGCGTTTTTCCTTTGGTTCTTCCGCGATCCTGAGCGGGAAATCCCTGCCGACCCGGGCCTGATGGTGTCACCGGCTGACGGCAAGGTGACTGACGTTTCGACCGTGCAAGTAGCCGGCGAGACGCGTACCCGCATCAGCATTTTCCTGAACGTATTTAACGTGCATGTGAACCGCACGCCGATCGGCGGCGTAGTGAAGCACGTCCAATATCAAACGGGAAAATTCGGCAATGCCATGGGAGCAGTGTCATCTGAGCACAACGAGCAGAACATCGTGACGGTCGAAGGCGAGGGGCAGACGGTCGTCTTCAAGCAGATAGCGGGATTGCTGGCGCGGCGCATCGTCTTTGATAAAAAGGTTGGCGACACGCTCGCACGCGGGGAGCGCATCGGCCTCATCAAGTTCGGCTCGCGAGTAGACATTCTGTTGCATCCGGACGTCCGTGTGCTGGTAAAAGTGGGGGACCATGTCGCGGGTGGCTCATCTGTGATAGCGCAAAGCATTTCCGGAGCGCGCTCGTGAAAACCCCGCAACTAAGGCGCATCGATGACTTCCGCCGGAACAAGCGCATGCGCAAGGGCATGTTCATTCTGCCTTCGCTGTTTACCGCGCTGAATATCGGAGCAGGATATGTGGCCATCGCGCAGACGCTGCAAGCGGTGGCGTACAACGACCCTAGTCGGTTTGATCTGGCCTCCAAGTTTATCGGTGTAGCTGTTTTTTTTGACGGCATGGACGGACTCATCGCCCGCATGACCAACACCGCGAGCGAATTCGGCAAGCAGTTGGATTCTCTTGCCGACGTGATCACGTTTGGCGTTGCGCCTGCGTTGCTCGCGTTCGCCTGGGGAATACACGGAGTAGGGGCGCCGTTTGGCAATGCCGACTTCCACCTGAAGTTCATGCAGTTGGGCGCATTCGTCACTTTTCTATATCTCTTCGCAGGAGCCAGCCGGCTTGCCCGCTTCAATATTCAGGTGAATCCCCAGCCGTCAAATCCCGGACGCCTCGGCCGCAAATATTTCGTTGGGATGGCGATCCCGGCGGGAGCAGGCGTGATTGCCAGTGTGGTCCACTTTTTCGGCGGCGAGCCGATCCGGCGATGGGACTTCGCACTGGCTTGGCTGATCCTGGTTTTCGTGACCGGTTTCTTAATGGTCAGCACGTGGCGGTTCTACAATCCGAAGAACATAGATTGGAAAAAACAGAGGCCCTTCACCACGGTATTATTGCTGGCTACGTTCGTTTACTTGATCTACGCATTTTCTAAGTGGATCCTGTTGTTGTTGGCATTGACCTACATGTTCTACGGCATCATTTTCCGGTTTGCGTATCTCGTGCGGCGCGGAAGAATGCAGCCGCCAGGACCGTCCGAGCAGTAAAACCAGAGAAACTCAGCCATGAAAGATGATCAAAAACTGCGTGCATCTTCCGCCGGATGGAATGGCCTGTACAAAGTCGCGATCGTGGGCGCGTCTTCATTAAAGGGCAAGGAAGTGAATGATGTGCTGGACGAGCGCAAATTTCCCGCCGCGGACATAGCGCTGTTGGACGACGATTCCGCTCAAGGCCAGATCGAGTCAGTGGGCGATGAAGCGACATTTATCCAGAACATCAACCGCACCAGCTTCGATGGGCGAGACATTGTGTTTTTCGCGGGCGACGCCGCTTCCACGCAGAAATATTCGCCTGCGGCGCAAAGGGCTGGATGCTCGATCGTGGATCTTTCTTATGCGATGGAATCCGATCCTGCCGTCACCATCCGATCGTCTTGGCTAGACCGGGAACTGGAAGCGCAGATTGCAACGCCGCTCGACCTTGGCACCACTTCAGTCATTGCGGCTCACCCGGCCGCGGTCATGCTGGCGCTCTTGCTTTACCGGGCGCAGAAGACCGGAGTGATGCGTTCAGCGACTGCGACTTGTTTCGAGCCGGTTTCGGAACAAGGCAAGCAGGCGATGGACGAACTCCATCGCCAGTCCCTTAACCTGCTTTCGTTCCAGGAAATGCCGAAAGCCATCTTTGACGTGCAGGTGGCTTTCAATATGCTTCCGAGATTCGGGGAAGATTCGAAGGTCTCGCTCGAGGATTCGGCATCGCGCATCGCAAAGCACTTCAAAGCCATCACTCGCTCGCGACTGGAGCTGCCCGCGATGCAGGTCTTGCACGCGCCTGCTTTTCACGGACAGACGGCAGCCATTTATCTGGAACTGGAACGCAAGATTGCTCCGGGAGATTTCGCGCTAGCACTTCAAGGCGAGCACGTGCAGATCGTGAGCCAGCCAGACGACGCGCCCAGCAATGTGACGGCCAGTGGACAGGACAACATTCTGGTAAGCGTGCGTGCAGATTCCGGCCGCGAGAAAGGCTTGTGGGTATGGGCGGCGGCAGACAATCTAAAACTTGCAGCTCTCACCGCTGTTGAATGCGCGATGTCTCTGGCTACAACGCGGCCGGCGGGCAAGGTCCAATGAGGTTGATAAGTAAGCGACCCCAGCGAAGAAAAGGATTGGCGTTTTCGCGCGATGTGGCACACTCGAACGGAATGTTCGTGCGGATGTGCTCACTCACAACTCTGATCTTGGCGGTCCTGTTTGCCGCCGGTTGTGGCTACTCTACGGCTGGCAAGAACACGCGCATCGCGCAGAATGTTCACACCATCTACATTCCAGCGTTCGTCAACCAGACCCACACTTACAAGATAGAGCAGACCGTGACTGCGCAAGTGGTGCGAGAGTTTGTAAGTCGTACAAGCTTCAAGGTAGTGAGCGATTCATCAGCAGAGCCGGACGCGACACTGAAGGGAACTGTCACTTCTACAAACGTTGCGCCGTTAACATATGACTCGCAATCGGGCCGCGCTTCGAGCGCGCTGGTCACCGTCAACATGAAGATTTCCTTGGTGGACAGATCCGGAAAAGTGCTGTTCGACAACCCGAATTATGTCTTCCGCGAGCAGTATCAGGTCTCGCGTGACATCGCATCGTTCCTTGACGAGGAATCGCCGGCGCTGGAACGCCTTTCACGAGACCTGGCGCGCACTTTAGTCGCCGCGGTGGTGGAGGCTTATTGATGCCCGTCCTGCGCAGCTTTGCGGCTACCGACCGCTTCATAGCCGATGTTGCCGAACGCAAGATGAAGTGCGCGTACGTGCTCATCGGCGACGAAATATTCTTTCGAGATCGCTGCAGGGCGGCTGTTATCCAACATTTGATCGCTCCCGACCTAAAAGAGTTCAGCCTGTATGACCTCGACCTTAGCGAGGTGAGTATCGCGGAAGTTCTGGATCGCGCGCAGACGCCATCACTGATGGCGCCGTTCCAGGTGTTCTTTATCCGCGGCGTGAAGTCGTTGTACACGCGCGGCTCGCATAAAGAAGAGTTTGAAGCCATCGAAGCTTACTGCAAGAATCCCAACCCGAACGCGCTGCTGGTGTTCGTGGCAGACCATATCAGCATCCCTGCGGACGTTCGCCGCATGGACATGCAAGACAAAGACCGATACGAGCGCATCCGGGAGACTCTGGGCGATTTCTGCGGCATCATCGAGATGGGCCGTGTGGATGAAGGGGACGGCATCCGGTGGGTTATCGATTCCGCGCAGGCACAAGGTGTAAAGATCGAGCAGGATGCGGCGCGCGAGCTAGTGGATTCGCTGGGCTCAGACATGATGCTGATCGGCAATGAACTGGAGAAGCTCATACTCTACGTGGGCGAGAAGAAACGGATCACGATCGGCGACGTCGAGATCATGGTGCTCTCGGCGAAGCAACGTTCTCTTTACGAGCTGACTGATGCCATATCCGCTAAAGATCGCACGCGTGCGCTTGCTGTGATGGACGCGATGCTGTCCAGCGGCGACGGAGAAGAGGCGGCGATTGGCCATCTCTATATGTTGGCTAAGACCTTCCGGCAGATGCTGGTCATCCTCGAAAAGAACGTGCGGGATTCGCGCGCTATCTGGCAGGCGCTATGGCAGGGCTTCCGCGTGCCGCCGTTCGCGGCAGATGACCTGATTCGCCAGGCGCGGCGCTACAAGTCTCGGCGAGAACTAACGCGGGCTATCCGGTTGATCGCTCGGGCAGACCTTGCTCTGCGTTCGAACCCCGTGAGCAAGCGAATGGTGCTGGAGAACCTAGTCATGGATCTGGCCAGCGAAGCGCCCATCGTTCCCGCCGGATGGCAGCAAGAAGAACTGCCGGTCTAAGAGACCGTGGTCCACTGCCCCAATTGCCGGAATGAGATGAAGCAGATGACCGTGGATGGGCATTTCGGTCCTGAGATCAGTTTCTATGTCTGTGCTCCATGCCAGTCATT
>JAICWB010000293.1 GCA_025935035.1 Terriglobales bacterium | reverse complement strand
GTATTACCGATCTTCGCCGCGACGGCGCAAAGTGTCGGGGACTTGATGGGGTGGGAGATGGGTTCGAGGGTGTCCGGATCGACGAGCTCGATGTAGTCGACATCCGCGGCAGGTTCGGAGTCAAAGGTGCGATGGGCGATTTGGCGCAATTCTGCGGGGTCGGCTTGCCCATTACAAAAAGCGTCTTCTACCGCATCCAGCGCGCGGCGCAGTACCAGCGCTTGCTTGCGTTGTTCTGCCGATAGATAAACATTGCGAGAACTCATCGCGAGACCGTCTGCTTCGCGAACGATCGATCCGACTACGATCTCAACAGGAAAAAGCAGGTCTCGCACCATCTTGCGGATGACGGCCACTTGCGCTGCATCTTTCTGACCGAAATAGGCGCGGTCGGGCGTGACGATGTTAAACAGCTTCGCGACAACGGTGGTGACGCCACGGAAGTGGCCGGGGCGGGACTTGCCGTCGAGACGCTCGCTCAGGCCTTCGACATTCACGAATGTTGTCGCGCGTGCGGGGTACATCTCCTCGACGCTAGGCGCGAAAAGTAGTTCAACGCCTTCCGCTTCGAGTAGTGCGTGATCACGCTCGAAAGGCCGTGGATACTTCGCTAGATCTTCCGTCGGGCCGAACTGCGTGGGATTCACGAAGATGGAGACCGCGACAATGTCACACTGTGCTCTCGCCGCGCGGACCAATGAGAGATGCCCGTCATGCAACGCGCCCATGGTAGGAACGAAGCCGATGGTGCGCCCGGCTTTGCGAAAGCCGGCGACTGCAGAGTGCATTTGGTGAGCGGTAGTGATGGTGAGCATAAAACCTAACCGCGGATTAAAGACGGCATAAAAGACAGATTGAAGATCAAAACCTCAAAGTACGGGGGATGTCTGGCATTCGTATTTAATGAGATTCGAAGCAAAGCCATCTTCTAAGCTTTATCCATCCTTTATCTGTCTTTGATCCGCGGTTGCTCTTTGAGTTATCTGCGCATGGCGCGTTTGCGCTCGGTGATGTTTTCCAGCGCGGCCTGCGTCTCGCGCGGCAAGTGGTAGCTTTCCGCGTCGGATGGGAACAATCCCGTCTCAACGTCATTCTTAAAAGCCTTCATCGCCTGCGATATCACTGCAGCAACATCTGCATATTGGCGCACGAACTTCGCCTTATCACGGAATGAAAGATTCAGCACGTCATGCAGCACCAGCACCTGCCCGTCACACTGCGGCCCGGCGCCAATTCCGATGGTCGGCGTCTTCACTTCTGCGGTGATCATTGCGGCTACTTCGCGGGGAATGCCTTCCAGCACCAAGGAAAAGACGCCGGCACGGTCGAGCGCGACGGCGTCTTTCATCAATTTTTCGACAGCAGGGAGTGACTTTCCCTGCACTTTGAAGCCGCCCATGGTGTGCAGCGACTGCGGTGTGAGGCCGATGTGTCCCATGACGGGGACTTCGGCGTCGAGCATGCGCTTCACCAGTTCGGTGCGCGCACCTTCAAGCTTCACCGCCTCCGCGCCGGACTCTTTTACGAAACGCACGGCGTTGCGGACAGCATCTTTTTCGTCGAGATGGTAAGAGCCGTAGGGCATGTCCGCGATCAAAAGCGACTGCTTCACCGCGCGGCGGCAGGCGCGCGTGTGGTGCAGCATTTCGTCCATGGTGACGGACATGGTGTCGTCATATCCGAGGACCACCATGCCCAGCGAATCGCCAACGAGGACCATGTCAATGCCTGCCTCGTCTGCGAGCCGCGCGGAGGCGTAGTCATACGCAGTCAGACACGTGATGCGCTGGTGCTCGGTCTTCTTCTGCTGAATGGATTGGACGGTGATTTTGCGGCGAGAGTCGCCGCCGGGGAAGATCTTCGTGATGCTCATCTTGTCTCCAGTGCACCTCCGCATTGCGGATAGCGCCTGCTACGTTCAGATGTAGCTGCATGTGGGATGCAGCTAGAGGTAGTTTAGTCGCAAATGGGAGAAAAAGGTAAGGGGGAATGTCTAACGATAGTAAAGGGCAGGAAACCTAGAGCGACACAGGCCAAGGCACCGCATCCGATGCGCACCCATACGTTCTTCGTTTGGAAAGCTAGCCAGCCGCAACCCAGCAGCAAGATCATGACCGAAAACAGGCCAAATCCGGGCATACCTTAGGCCGTAGCCGACTCGTTGGACAGCGGCAAATAATACTGTGTCCCCTTGATGGGCTCGTTCAGGCGGCGGAGCAGTTCTTTCAGGTCCTGGTCGCGATCAACGAAATCAATGTCATTCGTGTTCACCACCAGCAGGTCGCTCGCCGTGTAATGAAAGAAGAAGTGCTCGTAGGCTTTATGCACTTGCTCGATATAGTCCTCGCTGACGGCGGCTTCGCCGGGCGCGTTCTTTTTGAGCAGGCGTTTTTTCAGGACCTCAGGCGACGCCTGGAGGTAGATCACCAAGTCAGGCGTGGGAAGTTCTTCGCGGAAGTGGTCGTAATAGCGGTTGTAGATCTCAAGCTCTGAATCGGTGAGGTTGATACAGGCGAAGAGCTTGTCCTTTTCAAAGATGTAGTCGGCGACGATGCGCTTTTGCGACTTCGGCCCGGCTTCAAGTTCTTTGAGTTGTTCGTAGCGCGAGATCAAGAACGCGAACTGAGTCTGGAAGGCCGCGCCGGGTTCGCCCTCATAAAAGCTTCTCAGGAATTTATTGTCGGCGGCCTCGACGACGCGCTGCGCGTTCATCTGCTTGGCGATGATGTCAGCCAGCGTGCTCTTGCCTACGCGGATGGGCCCCTCAATAGCGATGTACCGGGGAAGTTCGAAGAGATTCGCCATGAGCGTGAATTGAGATTACATCTGTATTCGATGAGAGGCAATTGGGGATTTCCACAACAACGGCATTTGTAATTGCCAAAATTTGTAATTTGTAATTTAAGGGCGCGATTCAAACTCTGCGAATTGCTTTTCCAATTCCCACTCGTGCATCGCTTTTTCACTGCCTTTCAGTAATTCCTCGCACTTCGAACTCGGCTTAGCAGGCGAAGATCCAGCGCAAGCCGCGTTCATCTTGAACGTCGCCGTGTCGGCCCACAAACTGGCTCCTGGCAGGAAGCTGTATTCCGCGCTATTGCGCGAGATGCGCTTTAGTTCGGCGTAGGTGGCGGCTTGTTCTTCGACTGCGCGCTGGTATTCGTGCGTTATGTCGGAGCGGGCGACGCCTTCATCATCGGTTGCAATCGCGACAGGCACCCCGGCCTTCAGATACTGGCGGAAGGGATGCGTCGCGCCGCGCAGACCTAGAATGCCGTCACTGGAGCTGAAACTGATCTCCACAGCAACGTGCTT
>JAICWB010000312.1 GCA_025935035.1 Terriglobales bacterium | reverse complement strand
GGGCCAACTGTACTTGCTGGGACTGCCGTTACCGCGCAGATCGAACATCACGCCATCCTGTGGCGATGAAAGCACGATGCCACGCCCGCCGCGCGTGTCAATGATGATGGGAGTATCGCCGCAGATGCATGACATCCCGTCTACGGTCACGTCATAGCCTCCGGCGTGGCACTGGTCCACGAACCACTGCGGACAAACGTCAGTGCAGACCGTATCGACAAGAATGTCATAGTTCGTGAAGCTAGTACCGTTGTTGCACGTGTAGTTGTCATCCTCATGAATTGCGTTATGAGCGTCATTTTCTTACCCGAACCTCGTGTCCAAGCTTTGTCAGGGAGAGTATCCCTTTTACCTTCAGGGCATCGAAGAGTTCTGATTGGACAACTGGTGAAATTTTGCCGGCCCCATCAATTAAGAAGACGCCTGCCGGACCCATTGGTATTCCCGCCAATCTTGTCACCTGCGAGCCTGGGGCCGTTGCCTCAAACGAGACAAACAGTAAAAACTTGCTTCGCGGTTTGAAGTCGACGTCAAATTCCAGTGGTTGTTCGACAGTCACGCCATCGAGGGCTAACGTCCCTCCTCCTTCTCGGATCAACAGTTCATTTTCGGCTACAGGCAATAACTGTTTCGGCGCTGCATCAATGGGAGTGTTAGCGGGTGGGAGTTCGTTATCTGATAGATTTTGGACAATACGAAACTTCCTCCAAGTCCAAAGCCTTGTCTGCGTGGGATCTGGTTCGGTCACGCTAATCATGGGCTCAGCAACAATTAGAGTGTAGCCAGCAAGTGCTTCGGACAGACTGCTCACTCCGTCGTACATCGGAATAGCAGCCTTAAGCTTCAGGTCGGATTTCCCTTGGCTCTTCGCCTTCGCGACTTTATCCGCAAGAAGCTGCGACTTTCTCGGAACATCGACATTCTGTATGGCTGCCTCTAGAACAGTGGCTGCAAAAACGACTGTCAATAGACAAAAAGTGACAGCTCTTCTCGATTGCTTAAGCATTGCTTTTCAAATCCCCTCCCTGCGATTCGCGCGTGGTTGAAAAAATACTACGTTCCTGACCGACTACCGTTCTGCTCGGAGTGCTTGTGGTTGTTCTCCCTGATCAAGTATTGAAGTTCATCAGGAGCGATTGCGCCGTTTTTCCGAACTCCATTAATGAAAACTGTAGGCGTTGCATTGACTTGCAGACGGTCGGCCAATGCAACATCTCTTGAGACAATTTGCGCGGGCTCCTCACTCAACATGCATTGTTTGAATTTAGGCCCGTTTAGCGTTTGGTCTTGCTGAGAGATGGCGTCAAGCTTCTGCTCTAGGCCCTCGTTTGAGAGCCGGGCCTGATCGGCAAAGATAGTGTCATGTAGTCGCCAAAAGGCCGACTCACTTTGCAGACTGACACAAGCACTAGCCTTCGCGGCGTACATCGCCCATGGATGGTTTGGAAGAGGAAAGTGCTTGTATATGACCCTTACATCATCGCCCAATGCTGCGCTCTTCAGGTTGTCCGCAAAGCGTTTGCAGAATGGTCACTCAAAGTCAGAGAACACCACAATCGTGACTGGCGCATCTTTTCTGCCGCGCGATGGTGACGGGTCGGCAAGCAGCAACTTCATCGCTTCTTCGCCTTGCACTGGTGGCGCTGGATTTGGGTCTGCCTTCAGGTCAAAGAGCGCTGGAGCGAGGAACCTATGATCTGGGCTTAGGAATAGCTGCACTGCCCGTTTGGGTGAATCAGAGACAAAGACGACTTTCTGATAACAGGTTCCCGCAACAAAAGAAGTGTCTCGAATCTCTAGCTTCGAGGTTTCAGGAAACTTGTACTTTGCCAGGACGTATGCGGTCAGCGCAGGCTCTTCATCCGGCCGCAGCATCTGGCAGGTCTCTGCCACTGCGACGGAGCCAAGCACGAGTATGACCGCTATCGCGATTTCAGAGGGCCGAAAACCTCGAGGCATCTTTCGCGTCCTTTCCTGAGGCGCGCGAAGTATATATGACGGTGAACGATGTCAAGCGAAATCTTGCAGAATTCCTGTTTTCGGAACTGGCGCCTAATCCGCAGCCGCGCGCACCTTCTGCGCCGGCGGCCGCATTCGCGCTTCGGCGTACTCCATCACGCGCATCAATGCCGCCTGCATTTCCGCTTGTAACTTTTCCATCGCAGCGGCGTCCGCGTCCGCGGGCACGTGAATAGCATGGCTCACCCGCGCGTATGCCCGCGTGAAGGGTTTCGGGATCATCATCCTGTCCCATGAATTCAACCGCCATTTACTCGACAGCGCCACGTGCAGGCAATACACAGGACGCTGGGTGTTCTTGCCCACCAACAGCGGACCGGGCTTGGCGACGTGGCGCGGCCCACGCGGGCCGTCAATGGTGAAGATGGCGTGATTACCGCGCGCGATCACATCATGCATCCCCAGCAACGCGCCCACGCCGCCTTTGGAACTCGAGCCGCGCACCGCCGAATAACCCAATTTTTCGATGGTCCGCGCGATGAACTCGCCGTCATAACTGCGGCTGGTGACCACCGCCATCCCTAGACGCGAGTACCGCCAGGCCAGCGCAAAGATGCACTCATGCCAGAAAGCATAAATATTAGGGACGCTTAAGTCAGGCTCCCCACCATCCTCCATCTCCACCGTCCACCGCATGGTGACGCCAATGAGGAAGATGAGCGCCGCGGCAACCGAACTGACGATAGAGATGAGCATCCGCTGGCGGAGAGTGAACTTGCGGGCTGGGGCCTCTTTCGGCGCGGACTCAGTTTGCGGGGTGGAAGTCACGCACCGATTGTATTTGGTTCTCGGTAATCGGTAATCGGTTTTCGGTAAGACCTAGTCGAAACCGATTACCGATGACCGATGATCGAAAACAGGTCCTACGCGTACTTGATCCACTTAATGATCTCCGGCAAAGTCGGCTTCTTGCCATACATCAAGACTCCCACACGATAGATCCGCGCACAGAGCCAGATGATCGCCGCGACTGAGACGAGCAAGATCGC
>JAICWB010000050.1 GCA_025935035.1 Terriglobales bacterium | reverse complement strand
TTGCGCCAGCGTGTCACCATTCGCGCCGACCAACGTGGCATTCACCGCGATCGCGGCCGGAACGCTGTCTTCATTCACCACTTCGCCCACAACGTAAAAGTTGTCAGCGTCCTGAACCGTATTCTGCGAGACGATGCGCACCTTTGGCTCGTAATCGCTGGGCTTGTTGCCGGTCATGTCCCAGCGCTGATAGTTCACGGGCACAACCTGCGGCGCCAGTTTCGGAGCATGGTCCACCGGCCAAACTACCTTCCAGCTGTTGTCTTTGCCTTGCACCACATCGAACTGGCGGTTCTCAAAGAACGCGCCCACAGGTGTTGCCCACTGCAAGTCAGCGCGAACCTTCGCCGTATTGTCTTTCTTCGTCAACAGGTGGACCTGGAAATCATTGAGTGAAGCCAGCGATTTTAAGTTGCCGTTGGCGCCCGCCAAGTCACGGCTGAACGTGTCCGCCGCCAGGTCTTCTTGATTGGAAACATACTTATACGCGTCATCCAGGTTCCGACGCTGTACGTTCTCATAAATGTGTTGCACGGCTGCGGTCGGCGTATCCGCAGGAGCGGTGCTGCCAGGCATATCGCCGCTGGTCATGAACGCGACTTTGAGTTTTCCGCCAAATGCTAGTCCCGCCAGAACAAACAGCACCGTGCAAACCAGAATGACCACCGCCAATGCATTTCTACGTATCATCAGCGCACCTCCTGCACAGGAGCGAACGCCGCGGGCCGGCTGACCGGGAACTCGATGGTCTGCGCTGTTCGTCTTTTATCTGGCAGAGTCACCATCGCCCACAGCGCAAAAAAAGCGCAACCCACGGGGAAGATGCCCCAGAAAATGCCTTGCCACGCCGGTGGCACAGCGTTGGACTCGATCTTCGTCGCCGGCGGAATGTCATCTTTCTCCCACGCCGTGATCAAGCCATTGTTATAGGTCTCGATCTTGTGCCACCCGCCAAACTCCACGATCGGCTCGTAGTATCGGTCGCGGATGAAGATGTACCGCAGGCCATATTTCGAGGCATGCTTCAACATCGCGCGCAGTGATTCCATTCCAGCGATGCCGTAGTACTTTGAGTTCGTGAGCTGCGCCGCACCGTATTTCGTCATCTCCGGTAGCGTACGCGCGGAGTTGTAGTCGCCGTCCACTGTTTCTGCGTTCGTGTTGGTTGAGACTTTGGCCAACTGGCTGCCAAAGCCCAGCGTGAGGAAGCGATACTTGTCATGCCCGTCGCGGTTAAGGAAGTCGATCACCGGACGCACATCCAGCGATACATCCTGGTTGATGGGCCGATACGTCAGCCACGCGACCGCCAGCGTCACAGTGCAAACACCCGCCACCCACAGCGGCACAGCAGCACGGTTGCGATACTTCTCGATCAAATTCGCGACCAGCAGCCCCACAAGCGGCAGTGTCATCAACGTGGCCCAGAAGGTAAAGCGTTCGAACGTAAGGATCTCAAACGCGCGGCCCAGCAGGATCTTCGGCACCGGTGTGGTTCCGCCCAGGCCGAACAAGAACGTCAGCCAGAATCCCAAGAGCAATGGACGCAGCCTGCGCTCGCGTGAACCCAGCAGCACGATGAACGGCAGCGCGATGATCAGCGCGCCATAGGGGATCACGAAGTAGTTCATGCCCCAAGCCGGATTCAACAGCAGGTTCGTGCGGCTCGCGTGCGGGATCGGCATCTGCTTGATCGGATTTTGTATCAGCGCCAGCCAATATGGAGCCAACGCCACAAGCACGCCGGCGATCATGCATCCTGCGAATACGGCCGCGCGCGCGATTACACCGCTCGCAGGACGCTCATCACCATCTTTCAGGTCCGCATTGCGGTCAAGGATCGCCAGCCACAATACCGGCAGCAGGAACAGCACACTTCCGAAGATCAGGGTAACGTGGTGCGAGACTGCAGCAGCCAGGGTCAGCGCGATGCCTTTAAGGAACGCGCGCTTTTCTCCCGAGCGTACCCATTCGTAGATGTAAGGAATAGCCAGCAAATACAAAGGAGCGGCAAAGGTTGTTGAAAGCTGTCCCGCCTGGTACACCAACATGGCAAGCGAGCCAAGGAATACACTCGCAATAGCTGCATAACTGGCCGCGCGTTCGTCCACCCAGATGCGGGCATAGCGGAACACCGCGACCGGCAGCAACAAGACCGCGAACAACTGCACCAGCATGTAAGCCATCGGTAAGCCGACTAAATAGGACACCAGCGCCGTCAACTGCTGCGGCAATGGCGGATAAGTGGTCTGCGAGAATCCTGCAAACCATTTCTCGTTCCACGGATTGAACCAATGGTGCGCGTAATGCGAAGCGAAAAAGATATTAAAGTTCGTGTCGTAGGAATTGGCCGGCAATTGCATCAGCATCAACGGCCCATGGATGGCGAGCGCCAAAAGCACGATCGTCCAGAGCGGAATGACTCGGCGCGGACCCAGAAAAGATGTGGTCGCAGTCAACTGTGATTTCTCCTCGGGAATTTCCCTTCGAGCTACTTAGGATTCGTTTCCGCCCCCGCAGGTTTTCCAGCATCTCTGGATTTCCGCGCGGATTCGTGGCGGGAACCTTAGAACCCAACACAGAGGCACAAAGAGACAAAGGTCACAAAGGAGAAGCGTTTGAGGTTTTTCGTGCCAGGTACGTCGATGTTGGCATTTCCTTCGCCAGCAGCTTCGTTTCGGCAACCTTCAAAAAGGTTTTCTTTGTGACCTTTGTGTCTTTGTGCCTCTGTGCTGGGTTCTCCACGCGCGGCTGGCAAGACCCTCGGGCATCTGAGTAGCTGCTTTAGGGCATCAGAGTTGTTGGATTCGAGCTACTCAGGTCAGCACTCCCGATTGCGACGGATCAAGGCCCGCTTTAATTAACGCCGTGAAAAAAAACAAATCACATATGTTCCCCACATTGGTAAGGGTTCGACCCGTGCTCACCGCGGCGGTTTTGGCCGCGTGCTCGCTCGTGCTTTCCGCGCCTGCCACCGCGCAGACATTTGAGATCCAGGGCCAAAAGGCCGCGCCTGCACCGCAACAGAACACCGCGCAAAAAGCGAAGTCCTCGAGTGCGGCTCAGTCCTCGTCAGCGCAAAAAAACGGAAGCTCTAATTTTGCCTGGGGCACAAGCATTGATGTAGCCCGCCAGGCCCGTGCCGCTGAAGACGCATTGAAACGGGGCAATTTCGCCGCGGCCGCAAACTATGCGACCAACGCCGCAAAAGCGGCGCCACAGGAGACGCGCCTCTGGCTGCTCGCCGGATACGCCAACCGCCTCGCCGGGCACGATCAGGCTTCAGTGGATGCGTTCAAGCGCGGCCTGCAGAACGATCCGAACAATCTTGAAGGACTCTCCGGCCTCGCCCAAACCTATTCCAAGATGGGCAATTTCAATGAAGCCAAAGCGCTGCTGATGCGCGTGATCGCGCTTAACCCAAAGCGCGCCAACGATCTGGCTGTTGCGGGTGAGATGTTCCTGAACTCCGGCGACGCCAAAGGCGCAGCAGACATGCTCAGCCGGGCGGAATCGATTCAGCCCGCTTCGCGCACTGAACTCCTGCTGGCATCCGCATACTTGAAGTTGAAGAACCCAGCACGGGCCAAGGATTATCTGCAAAAAGCCGTTCGCCGCAATCCGAACAACAAAGAGACTTTGCGCGCGATGGCCAATTTCTATCGCGAAGAGAAGGACTATCCATCCGCCATCGCCACCCTGAAGAAGATCGCCGGCAAAAACCCTGACATTCTCGCCGAACTCGGTTACACCTACGAGCTCGCACAAGACTTCACAAAAGCGGCGGACACATACGCCAGCGCCGCCGATCTGTCACAACAGCAGATCACCTACCAGATCGACGCCGCGCAATCGTACGTCCACATCGGCAACTATCCCAAGGCGCAAAAGTACTTGCAGCGCGCGGCGCAGATCGATCCCAATCACTATCGTCTGCACGGACTGCAGGGCGAGATGGCGCGCACCGAACATCGCAATGACGACGCCATCAAGGAATACACGCTCGCGTTGCAGAATATGCCCGAGTCAGTTCCAGAAGGCGTGCTCTATCCCATTCAATTGCGCACCAACTTGTCTGATTCATACCACGACTCCAACGACGACGCCGACGCCAAAGCGCAGGCCAAGATCAATCTCGATAAGTTAGCCGCTATCCAAGTCGATCCCGCACGCCAGCCGGATTATCTCCGCCTCCGCGCCGCCGCTCACACCACGCTGGAAGATTTTCCTGCCGCTCAGGAAGACATCAAGCAAGCTCTTGTCCTCGTTCCTGACGACACCAACATGATGGTGCAGTTCGGCAACCTGCTTTGGCACTCCAAGCATACGGCCGAAGCCGGCGACATGTTTAAGAAAGCTCTGGCCATCGATCCAAAACATCGCGCAGCTCTGACGCAACTCGGTTTCCTCTCGCGCGAACTTGGCGATTCGAAATCCGCCGAAATGTATTTCACCCGCTTGGGTAACGCATATCCCAGCGAATATCCGGCGTTCCTGGCTTTAGGCGACCTCTACACGTCCCAGAAGAAGTTCGACCTGGCAGAAAAGAATTACGAAGCCGCCTACAAGATCAACCAGACCAATCCGATGATCGTCGGCGGCGGCGCCAACGCCGGCATCGAGTCACATAATCTCGATCGCGCCGGAATGTGGTTAGCGCGCGCGACACCGGAGATCAACGAACATCCCTTCGTGATGCGCGAACGTGAGCGTTGGCTCACATGGAAGGGCCGTTATCTTGAGGCCGCCAATCTCGGTTACAAAGTCATCCAGAAGATGCCGAAGGACCGTGACGCCGTGGTCTATCTCGGCTACAGCTTGCTCTACCTCGGCCGCTATGACGATCTGTTGAAGTTGACCGCAGCTTACGAACCCGTCCTCAACAAGGACGCAGCCGTTCCGCTCCTCACCGGCTACGTCTATCGCAAATCAGAATTGTTAGACGAAGCCGCTGCCGCGTTCTCGCGTTCCATCGAACGCAATGACAAAGCGGCCACCGCGTACATCAATCGCGGATACGTCTACAACGATCTTCAAGATCCGGCGCTCGCAGTGAAAGATTTCACTTCAGCCCTGGCGCTCGAGCCGAAGAACGGGGAAGCCAATCTCGGGCTCGCATATTCTTATCTGCAACTCCGTCAGCCGGCGCAGACGTTGAAGTATGTTGACCGCGCCGCGAAGGTCCTCGGCGAATCAAAAGCCACGCACCTCGCCCGCGCCGGCGGATACCGTCAACGCCTGCTCCTCGCGAAAGCTGAAGCCGAATACCGTGAAGCTCTGAAGATCGAGCCCGACAACGCCGAACTCCGTCTCGCGCTCGCACAGACATTACTCAGCGAGAAGCATTACAACGATGCGATCAAAGCCCTGCAAGATACATTGGCTGTCACTGACGAGCACGCCTACATCTATGCCGCGCTCGCCAATGCGTCAGCGCACTTAAAGCGCAAAAATGACGCCTATCGCTACATCGCGGAAGCGGAAAAAGAGAGCGGCGACTCCGCTCCCGTTCTTCTCGCCAGTGGCGATTCGCTTCTGGCTCTCGGTGATAATTCCGCCGCCATGCAGCATTACGCTCGCGCCCTGTCTGCACCAGATGCCAGCCGCGTTGACGTTCGTCTGTCCTTCGCGCGCACGTTCCAGGCGCAAGGACACTGGGCAGACGCTCGCCAGCAGATCGCGCTTGCATTCACTGAAGCGCGCGTCACTGACGGCGGTTCACCCATCACGCCCGACAATCTTGCTACTGCCGCCGCCATCTTCCTCTCGATGAACGATTTCGATCTGGCAAAGCAGTACTACCAGATGGCGCAGGACGCCGGGGCAGACGAGCGCCCGGTTCGCATCGGGATGGCCAACACGTTCATTGCGCAGGGCGACTTTCGCAGCGCACAAGCCGAACTCGCCGGCCTCGGCACCGAGTCTGATAACGTCACTGATTATGACTACATGATGGCCTACGGCGCGTTGAACCGTCAGAAGCATGACAATATCGCTGCGATGATGGGTTTCGCTCGAGCGCACGAACTGTCACTTGACGACCCCAACGCCGAACGTTCATTGCATGACGTAGCCGGCGACGAAGGCTATCCCATCACAAAGAACGTCGATATGTCATCAGATTTCCACGTCGAGCCCATCTTCGAAGACGCCACGGTCTATGACCTTGACGCGAAGATCCGCGGCATCTCG
The DNA here is from genome assembly GCA_025935035.1 of Terriglobales bacterium. GTDB lineage: Bacteria > Acidobacteriota > Terriglobia > Terriglobales > Acidobacteriaceae > JAICLA01. The sequence continues at coordinate 8,735 of JAICWB010000050.1, read as the reverse complement.
AACACCGCCCTATTGCCGGCGCCGCGCTCCAGCACGGAAACGCTTATCAGCACCAACTATCGTATGCACTTCCACGGCATGCCGACGCTGCTCGGAACATATTCCGAACGCAACGCGCGCGGCCAATTCGTCTTCCCCAGTGACACCGTCTCCATCTTCAATCGCGACACTTACGACACCAACGTCGGGCTCGGCGTCAATCCCACTTTCCGTCTCGGCAACGTCACGTGGTCGTTCACCCCGGGTTTCCAGTTCACCATTCGCCGCGATCGTAGCACGCCGTTCGATCTCAACCAGAACCTCATCCGAACGTACCTCTATATGAGTTCGACGCCGCTGTTCAACTGGATCGCCATCAAAGGTGACTTCATTCGCGAGTCAGGCCCGTTCACGGAACGCGACTTGAGTTCGAAAGACAAGAGCGGCAGTCTGGAATTCACCGTCGGTCGTCCATGGGGACGAACCGCCTTGATCACTGGATACCGCGCGCGCGATCTGCAATTTGATCCCACGCGCCGTGAGTTCTTCACCACGTCCTCATACGCAGGCTTGCAACACCGCTTTGGCCAGCGCACGACCGTGGGTGTGTTCGGCGAGTACATCCGCTCGTGGCGCGTTGACCTTGATGTCTTCGCCATCGCGCAGGCCATGCGCCCGGCAGCGCAGTTTGATTTCCGCATGAACAATCGCTGGGAAGTCCAGGGAACGTTCGCCTACACGCGTGAGATGGGCTCACCGATCTATGACAACATGAACTCCGGGTTCCTCGTCACCTATACGCACCCGCTGCGCCACGCGTGGACTGACGCCGCCGGCACTGCGACCATCGAGTATCCGCTGCGGTTTTCCTTCGGCTTGCAACAGCAACAATTCCCGAATTACATTGGCACGAAACAAAGCTCGATCGTGCCCGTCATCCGGCTATCGATTTTCTAACGACCCAGGGACTCTACTGACTCAATGAAGATTTGTTTTGTAACCGCATTTCCACCTAGCGGACGTCAGCTCAACGAATACGCCTTCCACATCGCGCGCGAGCTGCGCAAAGATCCGCTGCTGAGCGTCACTATCCTTTCAGACAAACTGGAAGGAGATGGCGCCCATGCGACCGGCGATCAAGAACTCGAAGGTTTTGACGTCGTCCGCTGCTGGGAATTCAACGCCAATACCAATCCCATTAAGATTTGGAAAGAAGTCCGCAAGATCAAGCCGGACATCGTCTGGTTCAATCTCGTCTTTTCTTCCTACGGCACTCCAGACCATCCGCTGGCTGCTTTTTTCGGACTTTGCACGCCGGCGCTTTTGCGTCTGAATGGCTATTACACGCACATCACGCTGCACCATCTGATGGAGCACGTTGATTTCAGCCACGCGAACATCTCCGGCTTGAAAGAGCGAGTATTCCGTTTCGCCAGCACGCTCACCACGCGCATTCTGCTGATGGCGAATTCGCTAAGCGTACTTTTGCCCGGATACCGCCAAACACTGGTCAACAAATATCGCGGCGAGAACATCCACTTCCGCACGCACGGCATCTTCTCCGTGCCGCAAGCGCCTGATTTCTCGCGCCGTAATAATCCCGAACAGCGCATCATGGCCATCGGGCACTGGGGAACATACAAACGCCTGGAACTCTTGCTCGAGGCCTTCCCCAAGATCGCCGAACGCTGCCCCAACGCGCGCCTGGTCATCGCCGGTGGCGACCATCACACAACACCTACTTATTCGAAGGATTTGGCGGAGAAGTACAAGCACGACAAGCGCATCACCTTCAAAGGCTACGTGCCGGAAGAAGAGATCCCAGACCTATTCTCCACTTCATCCGTGCTTGCCATGCCGTACTCCTCATCCACAGGTTCCAGCGGTCCCGCGCACCAGGCATGCGAATTCGGCGTACCCATAGTCTGCGCTGATATCGCCGACTTCCGCGAGATGGCGGACTACGAAGGCATGGCCGCGGACTTCTACCGCACCGGCGACGTCGATGATCTGGTCGAAAAGATGGTCGCCATTCTCAGCAGCGATGAGAAGCAGCGCCAGATGTCAGAGCAAAACTTCTCCGCCGGATTGCGCATGACCATGCCTGAAGTCATGCATCGTTACCTGCGCACGTTCGATTTTCATCGTCGGGCGAAGCTTCTTGCCTCGCTCTCCCGTTTCCGCTACTTGCCGCAGTGGGTATCGGCACGCTCACTCACCTTCCGTGCCGCTTCGCCTGACTTCACCCACTGGGGATAAAAAAGCGCGCACTTTTCGCGCGCGCTTTCAAGAAACAGAAATCACCGCGTCAGCCGGGCCGCTCGTGGCAAAGCCCCAGAAGCTTCCGTTACGCCGCTATCGGGCGCATTCGTACTCTGTAGCCGCGCTGCTGTGGTTGACGTTCCTGAAGACGGCGCCATCGCTGTGCGGCTGCTTCGCGGTGCGATTCCCCCGGCCGCCACACTCACTGATACCGTCGAACTCAACGTTCTTCCGGTGTTGTCATCGGCCTTCACCATGATCGTGTGCGTTCCAGCTTTTAATGACACGTTGATATTCAACTGGCTCGCCGTCGTGGTGTATGTTTTCACGTTATCGACATACACGATCATGTCAATGATCGTCCGGCCCGAATTCGCCACAGCTTTCACATTCAACGGCGTCGCTGCATTGGCGGCCGTCGTCGGCAGCGTGATCACTACCGCCGATTGCGCGATCGTTACAACACTGGTCGCCGTCGAAACAGCCCCAAGATTGTCCGTCACCGTCGCTTTAACGGTGTAGGTACCAGCGGTGGAGTACTGGTGTGTGTGGCTGGGGCCGGCGCTGATCCATCCATCGCCGAAATCGATCACGCTCGATGCAATGCTTCCATCCGGATCGGCTGACCCCGCAGTCGTCGCTGTCACTTGCACTCCCGTGTAGCCGCTTCCGGGCGTCACGCCCAGCACCACATTTGGCGCGCGATTCGTCACTGTCACCGTTTGCGTCGTGGACGCAGTCGCGCCCATGTTGTCCGTCACCGTCGCCGTAATGGTGTATGTGCCGGGCGTCGCATAAGCGTGCGTGGCGGTCGCACCACCCGCAATCGTACCGTCGCCAAAGTTGATCACGGAGCTTGCAATGCTGCCATCGGGATCAGATGACGCCGCGCTCGAAGCGCTCACCGCTGTTCCCGTCGGAGCAGTTGCCGGAGTCAAGCTTAATGCGGCTAAAGGCGCGCGATTGGTAGCAGTCACGCCCGCAGTCGAAGTCGCACTCGCGCCCATATTGTCCGTCACAGTTGCGGTCACTGTGTACGATCCCGCACGCGCGTAGGCGTGCGTTGCAACTGGACCCGCAACGATCGTTCCGTCACCAAAATCGATCTGCGAACTCGCTATCGTTCCATCCGGATCAGAAGAAGCTGCCGTCGAAGCCGTCACCACAGTGCCGGAAGGCGCCGAGGACGGCGTCACGCTCACCATTGCCGTCGGCGGAAGATTTATCGACATCGTCGCTGCGTTTGACATCTGGTTCGTCATCGAAGCTTTCGCCACAGCTTTCACGTAAAAAGTGTAGTTGCCGCCTACCAGGTTGAATTGAGAAATATCTAACGAGTGCGTCCCGACAGGGACATCCGTAAGCGGCATCAGGTTCTGTCCGTCCGTCGAGACGAACACCGTGTAATGGTCGATCGTGTTCTCCAGTCCCGCGCCGCCCAGATTCCATTGCAGGGAACTGCCGCTCACCGCTGCATTCACCGTCACGCAGTTATCGATGCCACTCTCGATCGAAGTACCTTCTTCATAGTCATTCCAGGTAGGGACCTGCAGATACTGCAGCGGGTTTGCGGATGAATAGTATTTCCCCAGTTCCGCCATGCTGTTCATCCAGGTCTGCCCACACGAGTAGTCAGTCACACGGTTCTGTGACCAGCTCGCGAGCACGTCATTGAATCCCTTCCATGCGTCCGCGATCACCATCTTGCTGGGGTGCTGCCCCGCGATCTTGTTGAAATAATCGGTGTACGCCAATCCACCCGCCGGCCCCCAACCGTATCCGCCGTAAGCGTTCGTGTTGGTGAATGCTCCCGGGTTGCGGAAGATCACCGCCGGATTCCCCGGCACGCTGGCCAACACCTTCGTCCAATCCACTGGCCACAATTCTGTGCCGAACTCCAGCACGATCGGCCGCCCATTCACCTTGGCATAAGCCGGTGAGTTGTAATACTCCTGCGACAGGTAAGTCATGTGGTAGATCATGGCGTCTGTCGCGCTCATTCCCATGGAATCCCATTGCAGCGTGCCTTGATCGATCATGATGATGAATGAGAACCCCGGATGCGCTTCGGCCTGCTTCATCAACTGCTGCGATACAACATCATGAAATGTTCCCTTGCCATACCATGCAAAAATGGCGCCGTCGATGCCGCGGCTCTGCATGTCTTCCACCTGCGCCTTCACCACGGCGGGGTCTTGCGAGTTCTCGCCAATGCTGATGTGTCCACTCTTGCCCCACCATCCCATCAATGACGCATAGATCTTCGGGCCGGCTCCCGGATACAGCAGGCTTTTGATCGGCAGCTTGCTGATGTTTCCATACGCCGCGCCGCCCTTTGTCGCCGCAGAAATGTCATTGGGCGCTGCTGTATTGTTGCCGGTCTCAGCCGCCAACGTAGTAGTAGGCGCTACCTTAAGGTTCGCTGCAAATGCCACGCACGAGAATGAAAGACAGATCGCGAATGAGAGAAGACGGAAAACGGGGAAGGATGGTCTGCGCACTGCGTAAGCCTCCGACGAACGGAGGCACGACACACAGCAGCCTCAGTTGTCCTTTGGGATTACGTAGTTGTATCAGCGGGAACTAAGGAAACTAATCCGAGGAAAACCCTACGTGCTTATATCGAAAGTACTTGTACCCGATTGGGGGTATTAAGGTGCCCGTGGGCACGTAGCCCTCTTCTTAAACAGCCCGAGCAAAGCGAGGAATCCCTATTACTTTGCAATCGGCCCGCACGAGCAGGGTTTCCGCCGCGCGAAGCCGGGTTCATGTATCTATTGTCAAGGTACTCACCACTGAGCGAAGCGGCGCTGAAGGCGAGGCGTAGTCGAAGGGTCTATGTATTTTGCCGCGACACCCGAGAAGCACGTGCCCCATCCAATCGGTTGGGTTTTGACCGATTGGGTAACCACCACGACCATCTATCGCAAGGCCACCACCACCGCCGCTTTCTCATCCGCAGCTGACAAGATGACACTCCATCCATCCACTGCCGGCATCTTCGGCCCAGTCAGGTTCGCTACCACACAAACTTTTGCTTCCCGCGCCGGCACTTCCATGCGCATCACTTCACCATCGGCGACAACCGCGCAACTCCGCTGGCTGGGAATCACGAATTCTTTGCGCAACTTGATCAGCGCCTTATACCAATCCACCGTCGGATTCTCACTCGCGACTAAATCCCAATGGAGTTTTGACTGCGCAAATGTCTCGGGGTCCTGCGGATCCGGCACCTCATCCCAAGCAAAATCCTTGAACTCTTCCCGCCGTCCTTTGCGCACCGCTTCTACAAGTGATGGATCAGCAAAACTAGTAAAGAAGAGAAAGGGCGCTGTCTCGCCAAACTCCTGCCCCATAAAGATCAAAGGCGTGTGCGGAGCCAGCAGCAACAAAGCAGCCGCCGCCTGTCGTTGGGCGAACGATGAAAGAGATGTGAGCCGTTCGCCCTTCGCCCGATTTCCCACCTGATCGTGATTTTGTATGCAGATGATGTTCGCAGGAAGCGGCACCTCACGCGCATCCGTGCCTCGTGGCCGCTTCCAGAAGGCGAACTCTTCGCCTTGGAACACATACCCCTCGCGCAATGCGCGCGCCAGCTGCTCCACCTTGCCAAAGTCCTGGTAATAGCCCGCTCGCTCGCCCGTCAGCAGCGTGTGAATGCAATGATGAAAATCGTCACTCCAAAACGCGTCCAATCCATACCCGCCTCGCGCAGCAGACCGCACCAACCGCGAATCATTCTCATCAGACTCGGCCATCACCACGATCTCGCGTCCACTTTCCCGCGCAAACTTCGCGGCGTTCTCTTTTATCTCCGCAAGAATGTGCTTCGACGAGTCATCATGGATGGTCTGCACCGCATCGAGTCGCAATCCGTCCATGTGGTACTCGCTCAGCCAATACAACGCGTTCTTGACCACAAACTGCCGTACACCTTCGGAACCAGGCGCGTCATAATTCACAGCCTCGCCCCAAGGCGTTTTGTGCAGGTCAGTAAAGTACGGACCAAAATTCCGCAGATAATTGCCTTCGTTGCCCAAATGGTTGTAAACCACATCCAACACTACTGCCAGCCCGATCGTGTGCGCCGCATTCACCAACCGCTTCAAACCATCCGGGCCACCATAGCTTTGCTGCACCGCGTAAAGCGACACACCGTCATATCCCCAGTTGCGCTCACCGGGAAAAGCCGCCACCGGCATGATCTCGATCGCGGTAACGCCTAATTCGTTTTTTAAGTAACGAAGTTTCTCGATGGTGGCATCGAAGGTGCCCTCCGTCGTGAATGTTCCTATGTGCAACTCGTAAAGGATGTAATCGCGTAGCGGCAGCCCACGCCACTTGGCGTCTTTCCACTCGAACGCATCCGCATCCACGATCTCCGTCGAGCCATGCACGCCATCCGGCAGCAATCGCGACACCGGATCGGGCAGCGGTGCCTGCCCATCCACGATGTAAGCGTATCTGTCTCCAGCCGCCGCCTCCGCACGCACAGAAAAATATCCACTGTCCTCCCGCCGCATGGGTAGTACTTCCGCCTGTTGCTCGTTCGGGTGCACATCTGCGGACGGCACTTCCAAAGACTGGTGCCCCACCTGCGCGTTTTTCGCTGGTGGGTTCACTCGCCGCAACTTCACCTCAACTTGCTGCGCTTTAGGCGCCCAAACGCGGAATTCACATTCACCGTCATCCGTCAGGTTCGCCCCCAGAGACAGGGTTCCACGCAATGTTGCCAAGTCGTCCATCTTCATTAAGATGCAGCTTTTAACTTGGTTTCAATCCCAAAGTCTTCTTTGTGACCCTCTGTGTCTTTGCGGCCTCTGTGTTGGGCTTTCGGCAAGTTGGATTACCCCGCATATTCGGGTACCCTCGAACACATGCTCGTGCTCGCCTCAGCCTCTCCCCGACGCAGCGAACTCCTGCGCAATGCCGGCATCCCATTTGAAGCCCACCCCGCCGACGTTCCCGAAGTCCCGCAAAAAGGCGAGAAGCCCCTCGAATTCGCCATGCGCGTGGCCCGCGCCAAAGCCGACGCCATCGCTCAACTCCGCCCGGAAGCCTTTGTCCTTGCCGCCGACACTATCGTCGTCGTCGACAACAAGATCCTCAACAAACCGACTGACGCCGCCGACGCCGCCCGCATGCTCCGCCTTCTGTCCGACCGCGCCCACGACGTGACCACCGCCGTTTGCCTCATCTTCCCGCAAGCCGCCGAGCGTATCACCACGCAAGAGACCACTCGCGTTCACTTCGCGCTGCTCACAGATGAAGACATTGCCGCCTATGTCGCCACCGGCGAGCCCACGGACAAAGCCGGCGCCTACGCCATCCAAGGCATCGCCGGACGCTGGATCGATCGCATCGAAGGAGACTACTTTAATGTTGTGGGATTACCCGTCGCGCGCGTCTATCGCATCCTGCGCCAATGTGGCGCGCTGAAGTAGGAGTGGAGCGCGAAAAAGCTTTCAACACAAAGAACACCAAGTTCACAATGAGCACAAAGTTCCCAGGTGTTCGACTCCAAAAGCGTAGCGTTCTTCGTGCTCTTAGTGTCCTCCGTGTTGAAAGGCTTTTGACTTACCGTGGCAAAAACAAAAGCCCGCAACCGCGGGCTTCCTGTCCATTGCCAACTGACTACTGCCAACTGACAACTGACTACTTGTTCTTCTCTGCGTCCGCTTCTCCATCTTTCACGGCCGACTTAAAATTCTTGATGCCTTCGCCCAATCCCTTGCCCAGTTCAGACAGTTTGCTGGGGCCAAAGATCAGCAGCGCGATGACCAACAAAACTAAAAGTTCAGGAACGCCTAATTTGCCACCAAACATACTGCCTCCATATGAGTGCTTGCACTAATTCTAACACCCCGTCCATCCCACAGTTGCAGCCTTTCCGCACTACCTTATGCCCTTTTTACATCTTTAGCACGAATCAGCCACCACTTGAGGCTCGATGCTAAGTGCTAGCTGCTCGCTATCAACCCCGCCAATAGGGCCGTCCGTCTGGGAATCTCCGCCAAGACTACCGACTCGTGCACCGCATGCGCTCCCTCGCCCACGCCGCCCAGTCCGTCTAGGGTAGGAACTCCAAGAGCAGCGGTAAAATTCCCGTCCGACCCGCCTCCGGTGGCTTTTTCTTCCAGCTTCCATTTCTTGTCCAGCGCCGCCGCGATCCGTTTCGCCTCCTTATATAAGGCTATGACTTTCGCGGTCCGCTCCATCGGCGGCCGGTTCACCCCGCCACTCACCTCAAGCTTGCACTTCTTGTTGAACGGCTTCAATCCGCGAAACTTCCGCTCCAGTATCTTCGCGTCCGCTACCCGCGCAATGCGCACATCCACATCCACATCCGCTTCGGCCGCGATCACATTCGTCCGCGTGCCACCGTGCACGGTCCCAGGATTCACCGTCATACCGCGCTTCAGGTCAGTGAACTTTGATATCGCGCCGATCTGTCGGGCCAGCTCCAATATCGCCGATTCGCCCTTCTCAAAATC
>JAICWB010000332.1 GCA_025935035.1 Terriglobales bacterium | reverse complement strand
TCTTCCGTGCGCGAGCAGATGGCCACGATGCAGCCTTCCGCGGCGAACGTCTGCGCGGCCGAACGGGCCATGCCTTCGCTGGCGCCGGCTACGAGGACCACTTTGCCTTTGAGTCCGGTGTTCATGGTTTCACTTCCTGTTGCATCTTGTTGAGCAGCTTTTTGCCGAGCTCGATCGCTGCGTTGGTCTCTTTTGCTGCTTCCTCTGGTCGGTTTTCTTGTATCAGCACGCGCGCCAGATCGGAATGAAGGGTGGAATCGTCCGGGTCGAGCTTTATCGCTTCGCGAAAAACCTCTTCCGCCTTGGCGGGATTAGCTTTCATCACTGCTTCGCCGAACGCTTTGTAAGTTTCAGCATCCATCTTTACTTTGGTGACGTTCTGGTCAAACAATTCGATGGCCTCATTCGTCTTGCCCTGTGCTGCGTAGATGGTAGCGATATTGAGTTGGACGTCCGGCTGGTCGGGCTTCAGGGCCAGTGACTTGTTGTACTCATCGAGCGCCTCGGGATATTTTCCGGATCGCTGATAAACGTACCCAAGCGTCGCATGTCCGTCAGGGTCATTCGGGCGGGCCGCAACGAACTCTTTTAGACGCGTGATGGCGGTGGGGAAGTCTCGGCTCTCCAGCGCGACTTCGCCGCGATAGGCAAGAACAGTATCGTGCTTCGCTTCGCGGACGGCGTAGAACAACAACGCCAGCACCACGGCGGCGCCAATGAAGATATTCCTGCGCACCGCGCCCCGGTCTTGAGTACGGTTGCGCGCAGTCATCACGAGAAGCGCGCCGATCACCATTCCCGTCACAAGCCCACCAGCGTGCGCCATGTTGTCGATACCCGCGGTCAGCCCGATCACCAGGTTGATGACCGCGACCCGCACCACCCAATTCAACATTGCCTTGCGCTTTACCGGCTCAAGCCGGTCTTTCGCCATATAGAGGATGCCGATCATCGCGCCCACAAATCCAAAGATCGGGCCGGAGGCTCCCGCGCTTACGCGTATCGGGTCCCAGGCAAGACTGGCGAGCGATGCTCCCACCCCCGTGAGCAGATAGATGGCGACAAGTGATGTGGGTCCCACGAAGCGCTCAGCGATCTTTCCCAGGATCCAGAGGCTCCACATATTCACCGCAATGTGAATGATGCCGATGTGCAGGAACCCGGCCGTGATCAGCCGCCACGGTTGATTGTCGAGCGTGAGCGGTCCGAAGTCCGCGCCCCATCTGAGCAGTTCCTGATTGGTGGGCTGCATGAACGCACCGGGATTCTTAAGAACCATGGTCAGAAAAACCGCAACATTGATGGCGATGAGGAAGAATGTTGCGCTTTTCCAGATCGGCGGCGGAGTGAGTGCAGCTACGGGCGCTTGCGATGGAGAATAGTTGGGGGCCGGGGAGGAAGTGGTGGGTGCGTTTCCGCCCTCAATGACAGGCGCGGCCATTGTCGCTTGGATCTTGCGGCAAGTCTCGCACTGGTCTTTCGCCGCTCCAAAGCTGAAGGAAGGAAGCGGAGCGCCACAGGTTCTGCAGGTTGCTGCCAAAAAATACTCCCGAGTGAATTAAATCTGTTCCGTGCCCCAAAGATCGTGCAGATGAAGGATGCCGCCCGGTTTTCCGTCCTCATCTATGACCACTAATGACGTGATCTTTTGCTCTTCCATAATGCTGAGCGCGGTCGCGGCGAATTCGTCAGCGTTGATCGTGCGCGGATTGCGCGTCATGCATTCTTCCGCGGTAAGTTCTAGAACGTCCTTACTGCCGGGCGTGCGCCCGTGTTTTTCCAGTTGGCGGCGAAGGTCACCATCGCTGATCACGCCCACCAGGTCGCCCGCAGCGTTGAGAACGGTAGTCATGCCCAGCTTCTTGCGGCTCATCTCGTAGATCACGTCCGTCATTCTGGCCTCAGGCGTCACGCGCGGCATGGCTTCCCCCGAGTGCATGAGCTGATGTACACGCGCGAGCTTTTTGCCAAGTTTGCCGCCGGGATGGAGATCAGCGAAGTCAGTTTCTTTGAAACCTTTCTTTTCCGCGAGCGCAACGGCCAGCGCATCACCGAGTGCAAGCATTGTGGTCGTCGAAGCGGTCGGGGCAAGGCCCATGTTGCATGCTTCTTTGGCTACGGAACAATCGAGAGCAATATCGGCCGCGGCCGCGACGGTCGATTGCTTTGCGCTGGAATTGACTTCATCCGATGTGAATGAGATCAGTTTCGCGGGCAGGCGTTTGATAGTCGGCAGCAGTTGCAATATCTCTTCTGTCTCGCCGCTGGAGGAAAGCGCGATGACTACATCGCCGCGCACCAGCATACCCAAGTCGCCGTGAATCGCCTCAGCCGGATGCAAGAACAGCGCAGGCGTGCCCGTGGAACTGAGCGTTGCCGCAATCTTCCGCGCAATGATCCCGCTCTTACCCATACCCGTGACCACGACCCGTCCCGCGCAGGCATGCAGCATGTCCAGCGCGGCGTTGAATGCCGAAGACATTGGTCCAGCGATGCGCTCGGCCAATGCGCGCAAGGC
>JAICWB010000039.1 GCA_025935035.1 Terriglobales bacterium | reverse complement strand
GGAGACTCAGGAAACGCGCAGGTGGCTTACGGCCTCCAGCAATGCAGGAGGGCCGTCTGCTTTCAGGACGCACGCGCTCACGCCGAACATCTGGCACAACTCGCGTTCTGTCTTACTTTCAACCTGGGTCCAGACGATCAGCCGAATATCCCGAAGTTTGGCCGAGGCCTTCCACCGGCGAATGATCTCGAAGCCGCTATCATTTCCCAATATCAGGTCAAGCACGATAAGCAGTGGCGTTTCAACAGAGCCCTCGATGATAGATTCAAGATAATCCATCGCCTGCGCCGCGCCGGTCAGGACTTGCAAGCTGTCAATACCGATCTCGCGGAACAACTTCACGCATTGGCGAACGTCAGGATCGTAATCTTCAACTATCAGAACCTTGGCCATGACACTTTCCTTGGGTCTTACAGTAAAGGGCATTCCTGTATAGCAGAGTTGCACAATGATAGAGAAACTGTGGGGGCGAATCAATGCGCACTTGAGCCCGAATCCATAAAAATACGCGTAATCCCATTGCGGCGACGCCCGAACACCGGGAAAAGGCTAAACTATATAAATGTATTAAGACGGCCGCGCCATCCAGGTTTGAAGCGCTAGATGCTGCGGACACAGACTGAACCCGTTCTTGTCGTCCCAACTTCCCTAAAATCTACTAATCCATGCAGGAGCTATCGATGAGCAAGCTTGCCGAAATCTTTCAAAAACACCAGGATGACATCGTCGCGGACTGGTCCAAAGGTATGTCTTCCGCAAACCGCAGGAAGGACCTGATCTCGGATGCGGACTTAAAGGCGCAATCGACCGAGTTATTTGCAGCCATCGCAAAAGCGAGCAAGACCGGAAGTCTCTCTGACATTGAGGGAAGTGACTGGAGAGAAGTGAGGGAGATACTAAGCTCCATCTCAGCTTCGCGCGCTAAGCAAGGGTTCACACCGACGGAAACGGCGAGTTTCGTCTTATCCCTGAAGCAACCAGTGAACAGCAGGCTGCGCAAAGAGATGGCAAAGGATCCCGAGGGATTGATAGACGAGACGACGACGGCGAATGGTTTGATAGATAAAATGGCGCTGCACACGAGTGAAGCTTTTCTGACGACGCGCGAACAATTGATCGCCCGGCAACAGGAGGACATGCTGGAACTCTCCACCCCGGTGGTGAAGCTGTGGGACGGAATCCTGGCGCTGCCGGTCATCGGCACCTTAGACAGCGCACGTACGCAGGTGGTGATGGAGTCTCTGTTAAAGACGATCGTAGAAACGAATTCGAAGATCGCCATCATTGACATTACTGGCGTGCCCACAGTCGATACGCTGGTAGCGCAGCACCTGCTGAAGACCATCACAGCGGCGAGGCTGATGGGAGCGGAGTGCATCATCAGCGGCATACGTCCACAGATCGCGCAGACCATCGTGCATCTGGGCATCAACCTGAATGACATCATCACGAAGTCCAAGATGGCGGATGCATTCGCGTTGGCGTTACAGCGCACGGGCAAGATCGTAGTCAGCATGAATAAAGCGGCCGCGCCGAAAAAGACTGAGCACGGAAAGGACAACTAATGGAGCGCATACCGATCCTGCGTATGGGTTCGTTCCTGCTTGTCACGATCCAGGTAGACATGCATGACCAACTGGCCATGACGCTGCAAGACGACCTGACCTCGGCTATCGCGAAGTTTGAGGCGCGCGGAGTGCTGATCGATATCTCGTCCTTGGAGATCGTGGATTCATTCATTGGACGAATGCTCGCGAATATTGCGGCCATGTCCCGGATACTCGATGCGCACACCGTTCTTGTGGGAATGCAGCCGGCGGTCGCCATCACACTAGTGGAGCTTGGCATGTCACTCCCCGGGGTGCGCACGGCATTGAATGTGGAATCTGGGATGGAGCTTCTTCACGCTTTGAGCGAAAGCCCGGAGGAGACCGAAGCCGATGGCGCCGCAGAAAACTGAGACTCTGCCGATAAAGACGGCATCTGACATAGTTGCAGCGCGCCAAGCCGTGAGGCTCTGGGCAGCGGAGATGAAGTTTTCACTGGTCGACCAGACGAAGATCGTGACCGCCACCAGTGAACTGGCGCGAAATACCGTGCAGCATGGCGGGGGAGGCCACATGGTCATGTCCATAGTAGAGAGTGGCATCCACCAGGGGCTACACCTTGTGTTTGAGGATAAAGGACCCGGTATCGCCGACGTGGAAGCGGCCATGCGCGATGGATTCACGACTGCAGGCGGCATGGGGCTTGGCTTGAGCGGAAGCAAACGTTTGATGAGTCAGTTCACGATCGAGACTAAGGTTGGAGAAGGCACCAGAGTAGCAGTCACCCGATGGAAATAGAATTCAACGGTTATCCCACATTTGAGCGTATCGCCGTTGAAGACCTGACCCAGCCTGGCGAAGCCAGAAGGGCAGCAGCCGCCATCGCCAACCGCCTGGGTTTCGACGAGGTGACGCGAGGCAAGGTTGAGATCGTGGTCACGGAACTATCGCGCAATGTGGCCGTACATGGCGGCGGCGGATACGTCATTCTCGCGGGATGGAAGTACCGGGGAGAAAAACGGATCGACGTGTTGGCACTCGACAAGGGCAGCGGAATCGCGAACGTTGCCGCTGCAATGGAAGATGGTTATTCAAGTTCGGGCACACCGGGCACAGGATTGGGAGCGGTCTCGCGGATCGCGAGCGCTTTCCAGATTTTTACGCAGCCCAAAACGGGCACTGCATTATTAGCCCGCGTGAGCGCGGACATGACAACGATGTCGCCGTTAACGGTGGGAGCCGTTTCAATCCCGATCGCGGGCGAGAGACTTTGCGGTGATGCCTTCGCCACGGCGCACTCGAGCACCCGTTCGGTCTTCATGGTGGTGGACGGATTGGGACATGGTCCCATCGCGGCTGAGGCAGCAGGGGTCGCAGTACAGACTTTTGAGAAGTATTGCGGTGATGCGCCGGCGGAGATAGTGAGTCGCTTGCACGATGCGCTCAAAGCTACGCGCGGAGCGGCGGCGGCAGTGGCAGAGATAGAGCACGGCCGCGACACCCTGGTGTTCTGTGGCGTGGGAAATATCTCAGGGATCGTCCAGATGCCGGATGAGGGCATAGCCAGAAGCATGGTTTCACACAATGGGATCGTAGGGCATCAGGTGCCGCGCATCGCGGAGTTCAATTATCCCTGGTCGAACAAGTCTGGACTGATCATGCATTCTGACGGCATCAATACGCATTGGAACATGAAGAGTTATCCCGGGCTGCTGAATAGAGATCCCGCGTTGATCGCGGCAGTCCTCTATCGCGATCACTCCCGTCAACGGGATGACGCCACCGTGTTGGTGGCCCAACCCAAGGCCATTGATCTGAGGTCAGAATGATGTTGGAGCCTATCCTTACCATCGACCTGCGGTTTGAGCGCGACGTAGTCCAGGCACGCCAGCGGGCACGCGATATCGCGGCAGGGCTCGGATTCGACCATCAAGAGCAGATCCGTATCGCCACAGCGACCTCGGAAATCGCGAGGAACGCGTTCCGCTATGCGATGAGTGGCCGCGTGGCGTTTTCAGCTTCAACCGCCAACCCACAAAGTCTGCAAGTCGAGGTCAGGGACAAAGGCAAGGGCATCTCCCATCTGGATCATATTTTGGAAGGGCGATATAAATCGCAGACCGGTATGGGAATGGGGATCGTGGGTACGCGCCGGCTGATGGACGAATTTTTTATCCAGTCGGGAAAAGACGGCACGACAGTGACCTTCTCGAAAGCGCTTCCGAAAGGGGCTCTGCCGATCACCTCGACCAGTGTGAAGGGCCTAAGGGAAGACTTGACGCGACGAAATCCCGAGAGCCCCTATGAAGAGATACAGCGACAAAACCTCGAGCTGATGAAGACGCTCTCCGAGTTGCGAAGCCGCCAGGAAGAACTCGATCTTCTGAATCATGAATTGGAAGACACAAATCGCGGGGTGGTAGCGCTTTATGCGGAACTGGAAGACCGTGCCGATTATTTGAGGCGCACCGCTGAATTGAAAAGCGCGTTCCTATCCAACATGTCGCACGAGTTTCGCACGCCGTTGAACTCGATCATCTCGCTCTCACGCATGCTTGGCGATTCGTTGAATGGCCCCTCGGCCGCGGACCAGCGATTAGAGGTGGCGTACATACAAAATTCGGCGCGCGACTTGCTGGAACTGGTCAATGACCTGCTCGACATGGCCAAGATCGAAGCGGGAAAGCTGCAGTTGCGTCCCCGCATGTTTGAGATATCTGAATTGTTCGGTGCGCTCAGAGGAATGCTGAAGCCATTACTGTCTGAGACGTCAATGGTGCTGATCTTCGAAGAGCCTGAAGGCATACCCACGCTGTTCACTGACGAGGGCAAATTATCCCAAATCCTGAGGAACTTGATCTCAAATGCCATCAAGTTCACCCCTAAAGGAGAAGTGCGGGTGAGTGCGGTGCTCGAGGGTGAAGAAGACATCTCTTTCACCGTGGCCGATACGGGTGTGGGGATCGAGCCACAACACCTTGCCGCCATATTCAAAGAGTTCGCTCAGATCGACAACGAGCTACAGAGGAAACACCGGGGGACGGGGCTCGGATTACCACTATCGCAAAATCTTGCAGGTTTATTGGGCGGGGAAATAACGGTGCAAAGCGAACCGGGCATCGGTTCGCGGTTCTCCGTCCGCATCAAGCGCTACCTTGGCGCCCCGGCGACGGTATCTACGCCGATCATTCAGCTTGATAAAGAGCGTATCCCGGTGCTGCTTCTGGAAGATAACCACGAGACGCGCTTCCTGTTCCAGACTTTTATGGAGCGGTCAGAGTTTCAGTTGATAGGGGTCGCCAACCTCATCGCGGCCAGGCAATTCCTGGAACGATACACTCCCACCGTCATCATCTGTGACCTGTTGATCGACGGAAGGCTGGAGACGGATTTCATTCGCGAGCTGCGCGCGGGGACAAAAACGAAAGACGTTCCTATTCTCGCCATCAGCACGGTGCGCGAAGAGGCGAAAGCGATGGCGGCAGGAGCGGACGCTTTCCTTCTAAAGCCCATACAAGCAGAGACTTTTCTCGCGGCCGTCTATCGCTTGAGCAAGAAAGAACGGGTGGGAAAGATACTTCTGATCGACGACCAGGAAGTATCGCGATATGTGCTGCGCCAATATCTTCCGCAGACGAGTTACGAGATCATGGAAGCGCGATCAGGACGCGAAGGCCTGGAGATAGCGAAAGAAGAAAATCCCTCTCTGATATTCCTCGACTTGCGCATGGCAGACCTGGATGGGCTAGCCGTGTTGGCCGCACTGAAGGAAGATGCAGCCACGAAAGAGATACCCGTAGTGATACACACTTCGCGGATCGTAGATTCAGGATTGCGCGGCCAATTGACGGGGATCCTAGACATCTTGCCTAAGAGCGCACTCAATGACGATAATGCGGGCCATTTGGTGGACGATATTTTAGCCAGAGCGGGCGTCTCACCACACGTGAAGGGGGATCATGTCTGAGGGACCACCAAAGATCCTTCATGTAGACGATCGGGAAGAGAACCGGTACATCGTCGCGAAGATCCTGCGCAACGCGGGATTCGAGGTGATCACAGGTACCACGGGGCGGGAGGCGCTGGAACTGGCGGCGAAACACCCCGACCTGATAATCCTGGACGTGCGCCTGCCGGACATGATGGGCTATGAAGTATCCCGCCGAATCAAATCGAATCCTGCCACCAATTCGATCCCTATCATCCAGCTCTCTGCCAGTTTTGTTACGAATGAGAGCAAGGTGCAAGCGTTGGACAGCGGCGCCGACCAATACCTGACACAACCGGTGGAACCGCCGGTGCTCATAGCTTCCGTCAAAGCACTTTTGCGTTTAGGCAAAGCAGAGGCCATATCGCGACTGTCTGCAAGACAATGGCAAACGACTTTCGACGCGCTCTCGGAGGGCATCGGCCTATTGGACAGCCAGCACAACGTTTTGCGCTGTAATCGGGCGATGAGCGAATTGCTGCACATCTCCTACGGGAAGATCGAAGGTCAAAATGTAAGGGCAATCTTCGACTCTGTGTTTGGAGAACGCCTAACGCGAGAGCTGCAGACCTTTACACATCGCCAAGTGCATGAGGCGAAAGGCGCAAGAGGGTGGTACAGGATCACTATCGATCCAGTGACGAATGAGAACAACGAATTTGTTGGAAGCATCCTTGTAATTGCGGACACCAGCGCGCAACGGCAGGCGGAAGAGGCGCTGAAAGTCACTGAGCGATTGGCCGCCACCGGGAGGCTGGCACACAGCATCGCGCACGAGATCAATAACCCTCTCGAGGCGGTTACGAACCTGATCTACCTGCTGAAAGGTTTGTTGAAGGAACATTCAGAGGCAACGGAGTTTTTGAACATCGCCGACATCGAGTTGGGGCGCGTGAGCCGCATCACCAAACAGACACTGTCATTCCACCGTGACAGCGCAGAGCCCGTAAAAACATGTCTATCCGAGTTGGTGAATAGCGTGTTGGTGCTGTTCGGTCAGCAATTGAAAGAAAAACAGATCAGCGTAGACACGCGGTTTGAAGAGAAAAATGCCATTGAAGCCTTTCCCGGACAGTTACGGCAGGTGTTCGCAAATTTCCTGTCGAATGCGATAGATGCTTGTGGCGCAAACGCACGCATCGTCGTGCACGTCTTCGATTCGAAAGCCTGGAGGCATGGCGAAAGAGGAGTGCGCGTGGTGTTTTGCGATACCGGACGAGGAATACCTGACGCCGCGAAACAAAAGATATTTGAAGCGTTCTTCACCACTAAGGAACAGAAGGGTTCCGGGTTGGGCCTCTGGTTGAGCGCTGGAATCGTGAACCAACACCGCGGCAGTATCAAATTGCGTAGTCGAGTACAGCCGCCAAGCGGCACGTGTTTCTCGCTGTTTTTCCCCATAACGCACAAAGCGGTAACGAGGGCCGGCGATGGCGAAATGGCGGAGCGAGATCATCTTCAGGAGCGGAGAAGAGCATAAGGGAAAGTGAAGTAGATCAGCGTTTTAGAGTTTTAAGAGTCTCGCAACTATTGACAGTAACTCAGCAGGGCCGCACGTCTTGGAAATGAAGACGTCAGATTCGTCCATATCTTCGGGAGGATCTATGACGCCCGAAAGAATGGCGACTGGGACCCCGGGCCGGAGTTCCTTAATACGACGGGACAATTGAGTGCCCGAACCGCTCACGAGCAGGTGATCGGTGATCACCAAGTCGATGTCATTCTCCGCACATAAAGCGAGCGCATCATTAGCGTTCGTGGCGGTCAACACCCTGTAGCCAGCCCCAGCAAGGATCATCCTTCTTAGCTCTAAAGGATTTTCCTCGTCATCCACGCAAACGATTGTTCGAGTTGGATTGGAACCGGGAGAGTTCATCGCAGAGCGATTATTTTACGCTTTCGGGTCAGCTTACGAAACCCGGCTGCGCTTTTTTGTGTGGACTACGCTGAGCGTTTCTTCTTTGGCTTGGGATGTCTTGTCTTCTTGCCCAAAGCTGTGTTGGCAAGTTCCATGCACCGGCGCTCTGCTTCACCGGGTGCGTCTAACTTTTGATCCAGCGGCAGCGACCTCGGGCCTGCATCCCGGGCTTTCACTGAACTGGGAGGAATCTTCTCCACCGGGTGAAATGTGTGCGCGTTGGTCCGCGGAAAACGCATCGGGACTTGCAACCTTATATATGAGATGCCACGGTACACGAGTTGGAGCAGTCAACTAACGCCAACATTGGTCTAAGGCAAAAAATATCGGTTCGTAACAAGGCTGATTACTTCTTTTTGACAACGGGCGCAGTCTTAAAAGCCCTGAGACTTTGCGGAGTCGAATCGGGCCAATGTGTTGAAAAAGATTTCCTTTGGCATCACTTCTTTGAGTTAGGCGAAGGCATCTACGTCCAGACCAATCGCGAGCTCCCCTCGAAGCTAGCCGCCAAAACGAAAATCGCATTCAGCAAATCTTAAGGTTGTATCCGTACAATCGACAACTCATCGCCGCCCTCGTGGATGCAAAATGACCGGCGAAGATCCGGGATTGGGGAGTAGCCAGGGATATGCGTGGAGTGCCTAACCAGTTTGTGCCGTGCATTTCTTGTAAGACGGGCAAAGGCTGTCTCAAAGACTCGCTTTGCCACCGCTGCCGCATTCTGAGCCGCCCGAATTCCCGAAGAAAATTTGTGTGGACTGAAGAGTTTGACCAATTGCTGGCGCGCACGTACCAATCGTGCCGTGATCGTTCCGAGCTTACACGAGGCCTTAACAATATTCAGCGGCAGACAAGATTCACCCGGGTGGTGATAACGAGCCGGGCCGGCGCTCTCGGTCTTTCACTTCTCAGCAGGCGGAAGTGGGCGGAAGAGGAGATCGATTTCTTGCAGGAGAACGCCGGCACGATGACCGCCGCGGCGATCGCCCGACGTTTGAAACGGACACACTACTCGGTCAAAGCCAAGGTTGCTCAGATGGGCCTGGGTCTGCGTGTGCGGGAAGGATATTCGCAAGACGACGTGCGGATCCTTTTAGGCGTTGGTGCAGCCACGGTCCGCCAGTGGGTGGCGAAGGATTGGCTGAAATCAGAAGGCTGCCGCATCACTGAGAGGTCCATGAGGCAATTCCTGATGGACCATCCGGAAGAATACAAACTTAATCGGGTCGATGAAGCTTGGTACAAGGGCACACTGTTTCCGGGGTTCGGCCGCTCAAAATATTTTAGAAGCGAACTTGGCTTCTCGAATGAGGCGCGCGTGAGCTAAGTGGGTGGAAACCGCCGTCATTCTGTTTTCACGCTTTTGGCGCTGCCGATGGGTTTTAAGGGTCTCTTAAGGTAGCGCGATTTACCGTAAAAATCATTTGGATTCTTAGCGTTTCAGGACTTACGCGCGTGAACTCCGCGAACAACCAGGAGGAAATGGAACAATGCATCGATTCAACAAATTAGCGATGGCTTTTGCAGGGGTTACGTTACTCGCCGCTGCGGCGCTTGCGGCGGACAAACCGTCAAGCAATTTCAAGGTGGTGAACAAGATCGCAGTCGAGGGCACCGGCCGGTGGGATTATCTGATCGTTGACCCGCAAACGCGTCACCTTTATATGTCGCGCTCGACGCACGTCTCCGTCTTTGACGCGGATTCCGGCGCGGTGATAGGCGATATTCCGGATACACCGGGTGTGCATGGCATCGCGCTCGCGCCCGAACTCGGCGTGGGATTCATCAGCGGCGGCGGTGAAGATAAAGTGACCGTCTTTGACCTGAAAACCTTGAAGACTGTTGCGAAGATCCCCGCGGGCGGTAATCCTGATTCAATGCTTTATGATCCCGCCACCAAGACTTTGTTTGTGCAAGATGGCAAGGGCAATACCACGACAGTCATCGATGGAGCGGCACGCAAAGTCGTAGCCACCATACCTATGGCGGGCCGCCCAGAATTCATCGTCGGCGATGGCCAAGGACATGCGTATGTGAACATCGAGGATGCCAGTAAGCTTTCGGAACTCGATATCGCTTCTAAGAAAGTAAAGGCGACCTGGGACCTAAAGCCCTCTTGCGAAGAACCCACCGGGTTGGCCATCGACCTCAAGACTCGCACGCTGTTCTCGGCCTGCGCGAACAAGTTCCTCGCCGTCATCAACGCTGATTCGGGAAAGATACTTCAGACGCTTCCCATCGGGGACGATACCGATGCCGTGGCCTACGATCCGTCAACGGGATATGTATTCGCCTCAAGCGGAGACGGCGGACTGTATGTGTTCAAGAAGGGCGCTGCCGGAAAATACCAGCAAGTGCAAAAACTTGATACTCCGGAGGGGGCGAAAACCATGGGATATGACATGGGGAAACATCGGGTCTACCTTCCAACCGCGAAGTTTAGTGGCAATCCGACCGGTCATCCGCGTCCGGGGGTAGTTCCTGGAACGATCTCGATCGAGGTCATCGGAAACCAATAATTTTCTCGAGGGTGGGTGGACGGCCGGCCAGTTGGCCGGCCTTTCGCTTTGTGCCTGATCTTTCCAGGGCGGACTAAGTGTTCTTATCAGCAAACTTTTCTTATTCGCGATGTTAATAAAACGTGAAGTCTTAAGGTTGCTTTAATGTTCTTGGGGCTAGAACCTGTTCATATCGTGAAGAACTAGCTCTGTCGTTTTTGTTCCTTTCATAGTGGTTCGGCTTGTTATTGCGTTCGTGTACGTAAATGAAGCTACCTTGGAGGTGCTTCGCCATGCCGAAAGTGTTTTCACCTCGCCGCATCCTTCAGTTCCTGTTCGTGATTTTGTTGACAGCGATCGGCGCATCCGCGCAGGTCGCTGGTGGCACTCTGCAAGGAACCATAACCGACTCGAGCGGCGCCGTAGTGTCTAAGGCGGCAGTCCGGATCACCAACGTAGCCACCGGGATCACGCGTGACGTCTTGTCTAATGGCGACGGGGTGTACAGCGCTGCCAGTCTGAAGCCGGGCATATACACGATGACCGTGACCATGGCGGGCTTCAGCAATCAGACATTGAAGAACATCAATGTGACGGTTGGTGAAGTGCAAGTCATCAACGTGAAGATGACAGTGGGCCAGGCTTCGCAGGACATTGAAGTAACAGCGGCCCCGGCATCCGTCGAGCTAGGCACATCAGAGATCAGCGGCGTGATCGGTGAGCGCGTGGTCAAAGAGCTTCCGCTGAACGGACGTGATTGGACGCAACTCGCCACGCTCGAACCCGGTGTAAGCGCAATACGGACAGAGAATGCTCTAGGCAATCGCGTGCAGCAGGGCGAAGGCGCGCAGATGACGATCTCCGGTGGCCGTCCGTGGCAGAACAATTACCGCTTGGACGGCGTCAGCATCAATGATTATGCCAATGGCGCGCCTGGCAGCGCGCTGGGTATTAACCTGGGCGTGGATGCGGTCCAGGAATTCTCGGTCCTCACCAGCGGCTATCCCGCAGAGTACGGACGCTCTTCCGGCGGAATCATCAACGCTGTCACTAAATCCGGTAGCAATAGCATTCATGGCACCGGGTATGAATTCTTGCGTAACAGCGCGCTTGATGCGCGCAATTTTTTTGACAAGTCTGCCAAGAAGCCTCCTTTCAAGCGAAACCAGTTTGGCGGTTCGGTGGGCGCACCCATCATCAAAGACAAGACCTTCTTCTTTGTGGACTACGAAGGTATCCGTCAGACCACGAACATCACCCAAGTCTCGACCGTCCCGTCTGCCGCTGCCCGTGCAGGAAATCTTTCCACGGGGACGATCGTTGTGAATCCCACGGTGTTGGCTTACACAAATGCGTTCTACCCGTTGCCCAATGGTGCGCTGATCGGCGCAGGGGATACCGGCATCTTTAGTTTTGCGGGGCCACAGATCACTTCTGAGAACTATGTCAGCAGCCGGATCGATCACCACTTCAGGGACCGTGACAGCATGTTCGGCACTTATCTCTTTGATAGTGGCAGCACATCACAGCCGGACGAGATGAACAACAAGCTGTTCGGTTATTCCACCCGCCGGAATCTAGTCACTCTTGAAGAAGACCATGCGTTTAGTGGCACGTTCTTGAATTCCTTCCGCTTTGGTTTCAATCGGGTTGTCGCACTTGAAGGGCAGACTCCGGTCGCGATCAACCCGGCGGCCGCGGATCCGGCCTTCGGCTTTACGCCCAACCTTCCGGCAGGGCAAGTCAACGTTCCCAGTCTTACAAGCTTTTCCGGCGGACTCGGCGCCTTCTCGCAACATAATTATCATTTCAGTTCGATCCAGGAACACGATGATGCTTCCATCGTCAAAGGCATTCATTCCATCAAGTTTGGCGGTTCGATGGAGCGTATCGATGACAACTACTTCGCAGTCGCCGCGCCCAACGGACAATTTAAATTCGGGTCGCTGAAGGGCTTTCTGCTGGATCAGCCCACTTCTTTTGTCGGTGTCATACCGGGTAACCTCTCAGGCCGCTCTATCCGGCAATCGATCGTCGCCGGTTACATCCAAGATGACATCCGCTATAGGCCCACCCTGACATTCAACATAGGCTTGCGTTATGAGATGGCGACGGTACCCACCGAAGTCAATGGCAAGCTCGCGACTTTGCGCAATCCGACTGACACGACGCCCCACCTCGGCGACCCGTTCTTCAGCAATCCGACCACGAAGAACTTTGAGCCACGGATAGGCGTCAGCTGGGACCCGACCGGAAGCGGGAAGACCGCTGTACGCGCTGGATTCGGCATGTTTGACGTGCTGCCACTTCCGTACCTGTTCGAATTAGTCACGCAGTTCACCGCGCCCTTCTTTCAGCAGGGGAACATAACTACGCTTCCGGCGGGCAGCTTCCCGACTGGTGCGTTCGCTCTTATTTCGGCAAACTCGAACACGCTTCGCTCCGCTTATGTGCAGCCTGACCCGGGCCGCAACTACGTGATGCACTGGAATCTGAACGTGCAACATCAACTTGCGTCGAAGGTCACAGCGATGGTGGCTTATGTCGGCTCGCGAGCCGTACACAACGCCCTGCCCTTTGAGGACATCGACGCAGTCATACCCACTCTTACTCCCGCCGGCTATCTCTATCCTTCACCTGCTGGCTCAGGCACAAAACTGAATCCTAATTTCGGCAGGATCGGCGCTGTGATCTGGGGCGGTAATGCGCACTACCATGCACTCGAGACCAAGGTAACTATGAAGTCGGCGCACGGCTTCCAGGTGCAAGGCGCATATACCTGGAGCAAGAGCATCGACAATGGCTCGACATCGGTCGGGACCGACGCCTTCAGCAATGCACTGAACAATCCGCAGGCTTTCAATTTTTCATTGAATAAAGGTCTGTCAGATTTTGATGTCCGCCACAATCTCTTGATCCACTACACCTGGACGTTAGGGCCCGTTGGCGGAGACGCTCAACACAACGGCGTGGCCTCTGCATTCATCCATGGATGGGAGATCGGCGGAATCCTTCAGGCGAGCAGCGGCATTCCTTTCAACGTTCTGTTGGGCGGCGATCCGCTGGGGCAAAAGACCTCAAACCTGAGCCCGATGCCCGATCGTTTATCCAGCCCGGGTTGTGACACGCTCACCAATCCCGGCAATGTGACGCACTACATCAAGGTGGAATGTTTTGCTTACCCGAACCCGACTACTCTCCGCGGAAATCTGGGGCGCAATTCATTGATCGGACCGGGACTGCTCAATTTCGACAGCTCATTGATCAAGAACACATATATCGGTGAGAGATTCAACGTTCAATTCCGCGTGGAAGGATTCAACGTGCTCAACCGTCCGAATTTTGCGCCGCCTACCGCAAACAATATCGTTTTCGATAACTCGCACACCACGCAACCCGGCGTGCCAGGCGCGGGCTTGATCACTGCCACATCAACCAATTCTCGACAAATACAGTTTGGCTTGAAACTGATCTTCTAGTCCGGTAACGATCTTTGATTGTTTAAAAGGCCGGCGATGAGCCGGCCTTATTTGCTGAAAGGAGCTACATGAAAAAAACTTTTACTCTGTTTGTTCTCGTACTGATATTTGCATTGTGCTCCACGTGTCTCGGTCAGGGCGCCGCCTCCGCCGGCAAAAGGATTTACGCGCAAAAACTTGTGGATGACCTCTTTTCTCAACGCAAAGATCTGGTCAGCATGGGTATCCATGTCACTCCTCCGGGAAAAACAGACAACGAGATCATTGCCTCGAACGTGCCCGCGAAGGTCGGAAAGAAATCCACCGATGACGACATGGAAGTCATGCGCACCGGCAAGCCGGACATTAAGCTGAAAAGCGAAAATGTTTATGACATCGTTCTTCCTATTTATGAGTCTTCAGGTAAAACCATCGGCATCATCGGGATGAACCTGAGATTGAAAAAAGGTGAAGGCGAGGCTGTCGCGCTCAAGCGCGCGCGCCAGATCGTGGAAGGGTTAAAGAGGAAGACTACCACCGAGACAAAACTGTTCGAACCTGCGCCCTAATCCACCGACAGTTCAGCCAAGCTTAAGCTTGGGCGTGAAATAAATGTTCCAAACGTGGGGCCACAACCTTTTGTGACAGGAGTTCGCCTGATAATGAGACTTAATCGCGTGGCTGTTTTCTTTGCGATCGCGCTTTCTATCGCCGCAGTGAATGCCGCTTTTGCCCAAAAAGCGAGATCAACCCCGAAAGCGCATAGAACCGGCGCCGTCAAACATGTTCTTCTCATCGGGATCGACGGTTTTCATGCCCTTGACCTGGAAAATTATGTCGCTTCGCATCCACAATCTGCATTGGCAGAGCTGAAACGGTCTTCGCTCACTTACACAGACGCCCACACCGCTCACCCTTCTGATTCATTCCCTGGCATCCTCTCGATGGTGACGGGTGGCACACCCTTTGCAACGGGTGTCTATTTTGAGACCAGCTATGACCGCACACTTTCGCCGGCTGGTTCCAAGTGCGCCACTGTCGGAACATCGCTTCTCCTCGATGAAAGCATTGACATCAATCCCGATGCCGTCGATGGTGGCGGCGGAATCAGTCCAGAGAAGGTGCCGCTCGATCCCAAGCACGGCTGCTCGCCTGTATTCCCGCATGACCTTTTGCGGGTTAACACTGTTTTCGAAGTCATCAAAGCTGCCGGCATGCGCACTTCCTGGGCTGACAAGCAACCCGGTTACGAGATAGTGAATGGTCCTTCGGGCAAAGGGGTCGATGATCTTTTCCTGCCGGAGCTCCATTTCAATGCTTCATCGAAGAGTTTGGAAAAGATCAAAGCCTTCGACGACCTACGCTTGAAGTTTGTGCTCGACGAGATCGCAGGTAAAGACAAGACCGGCGAGTCGATTCCCGTTCCCGCCCTGCTCGGCATGACCTTTCAGGCCGTGACCGTCGGGCAAAAATTGAAATCTGGCATGGGTTACGTCGATATCGCAGGTACCCCCAGCGCTCCTCTGTTAGAAGCAATGGACTACACCGACGCGTCTATCGGGAAACTACTTGCGGCTTTGCGCGCGCAAAAACTCATGGACTCGACTGCCATCATCTTCATGGCAAAACATGGACAGTCTCCCATCGATATCACAAAGAGGCAGATGGTCGATGAGAAACTGATTCCCAGCATCATCAACAGCGTTCAGGACGGACTTCTCGGCGAATCGACAGCGGACGACATGGTCTTCGTCTGGCTGAAGGACCATAGCAAAACCGACGCTGTGGTTGCAGCTCTAAGAGCGCGCGAGAAGGAAGCTCACATCCGTAAGATTGTGTACGGCAGGGAATTGCAGTTGTGGTTCCCAGATGCCGCCAGCGATTCGCGCGCGCCTGATTTCGTCGTGGAGCCCGACTTCGGCGTCATCTATGCCAAGCCCAATGGTCCCGGCATCGCCGAGCACGGCGGCTTCCTCGATGAGGACACTCATATTCCCATCATGGTCGCGGTACCGGGCGGTTCAGCACAAGAGATCCACGCGGCGGTAGCGACTGCGCAGATCGCTCCTACTATCTTGCAATTACTTGGGCTTGACCCCGATCGATTGAAGGCAGTACAGATCGAAAAAACCCAAGTCCTGCCCGGACTAAAAACGCGTTAACGGAGTTCATGTGAGCGAAAAGAGACTTGATGAAAAGAATCCGCGCGAAATAAGCCGGCGTGCGATCCTGCAGACGATGGCCGCGGCTACTGCGACGGCGGCACTTCCTCTCTCTATCGGAGCTGCAGTTGCCCAGGAGCCGCCGCCAAAAGCAAAACCTAATCTCGACAACAGCGCCGTGACTGCGAAGCTAGTTTCTTATATGGCCGCAGCAGGCAACGCCGAATTGCCAGAGGAAGCACAAGAGAAAACGAAACATCACGTTCTGGATACGATCGCGGCGATGGTGTCTGGCGTGAACCTGCCTCCAGCGCAGATCGCAATAAAATTTGCTGCGGCTCACGCCGGCGGAGAGAAGACCGCTACGGTCGTGGGCACGAGAATAACTTGCGGAGCCATCGAGGCAGCCCTGGCCAATGGCATGATGGCACACTCTGACGAGACAGACGATTCGCACGCTCCCTCGCACAGTCATCCTGGTTGTTCCATCGTTCCCGCAACGCTGGCTGCCGGCGAGCAGTTCGGCATCTCTGGTAGCAGGTTCCTGCGATGCGTCGCATTGGGCTATGACATCGGCACGCGCGTGATGCTCACGCTCGGCGGCCTTCCATACCAGATGGAGACTCACCGCAGCTCGCACAACACCGCCGCCAACTTTGGTGCGGGGGCAGCGGCCGCATGCGCCGCGGGTCTTAATGAAAGACAGATGCGTTTCGTGATCGATTACGCCGCGCAGCAATGCAGCGCTACCGCTGCGTGGCAGCGTGACACCGAGCACGTCGAAAAATCCATGATCTTTGGCGGGGCACCTGCCCGCAATGGAGTCACGTCTGCCATCCTTATTCAGTTGGGCGCGACCGGCGTCATGGACATCCTCTCCGGCCCCGACAATTTCCTGCAAGCGTTCAATCCCAAAGCTGACCCAACGATCTT
>JAICWB010000049.1 GCA_025935035.1 Terriglobales bacterium | reverse complement strand
TTCGGATACAAAGACCCTGAAGCCGAGCATCTCGCCGAGCAGACCGGCGTAGCCTTCCAACTCACGAACATCATTCGCGACGTCAAAGAAGACGCCCTCATGGGCCGCATCTACATGCCCCAGGAAGATCTGGTACGCTTCCAACTCGCGCCGGAAGAGTTCTCCGCGGCGAAACTGCAAAACGGATTCGCGCCTGAAAACTTCAAGCCCCTCCTGGAATTCGAGGCCGACCGAGCCCGCGAACTCTACGCCTCCGCGGAAAAACTTATCCCGCTCATCGACGACGACTCCCGCCCCGCGCTCTGGGCTCTGGTAGAGATCTACAGGCGCCTGCTCAACAAGATCGCGGCCCGCGGCTTCAACGTGTTCGGCGAAAAAGTCCGCCTCACCACGTTCGAAAAACTCAGCGTGCTCTCCCAGGGACTTCTGAAGGTTCTCTTCTAGCCGCATGCCAGACGCGCAAAACCAGGAATCAGCAACCCCACGCGCCTCCGTGACTATCGTAGGCGCCGGTCTGGCCGGCCTCTCCGCCGGCTGCGCTCTCGCCGGCGCCGGATACAAGGTCACCCTACTCGAACGCCGCCCCTACGTAGGCGGCCGCGCTTCGTCCTACCAACATCCAGGAACCAATGAGATCGTGGACAACTGCCAGCACGTCCTCCTGGGCTGCTGCACGAACCTGCTTGACCTCTATGACCGCTTCGACGCACGCGACAAGATCAACTGGTATGACCGTCTCACATTTATCGAGCCCGGCGGCCGCCAATCGGTCATACATCCATCGCCATTGTTCCCCGCGCCATTCCACGCTGCCCCATCGTTCCTGGCCGCGAAGTCACTCTCATTCGCCGACAAAAACGCGATTGCGCGCGTCATGCTCAAGCTCATGCGCGGACTACCGCCAGACACCAGCGAAGACTTCCTGTCATGGTTAAAGCGCCACGGCCAGACCGACCGCGCCATCGAGCGTTTCTGGAAAGTGGTACTGGTCAGCGCGCTGAATGAAGACCTCGACCGCACCAGCGTTCACTACGCTGCGCAAGTCTTCCGCGAATCGTTCTTGAAATCCGCTGCGGCAGGACGCATGGGCGTCCCCACCGTTCCGCTGACCGAACTCTATTCCGCAGGCGTCGACTACATCCAGGCCCGCGGGGGCCAAGTCCATCTACGCTGTTCCGCCGAATCCATCGAGCCACACGCTAACAGCGTAACCATCAAATCCGGCGACCAATCCTTCACCAGCGACTACGCCATCCTCGCCGCTCCCTACAACGTACTAGGCAAGCTGCTTCCCAACACTCCCGAGGCCGCGCCTCTCCGCGCCGACCTCGCAAGATTCGAAAGTTCCCCCATCACCGGCATTCATCTATGGTTTGACCGCGAGATCACAGACCTACCGCACGCAGTCCTGCTAGACCGCACTATTCAGTGGATGTTCCAAAAATCCAAGCTGCAGAACCGCCACCAGAACGGCGCGCAGGGAAGCGGCGCAGAAGATTCCAACGCACGCAGCAGCTACATTGAACTCGTAGTCAGCTCCAGCAAATCCATCGTCGAAGCCGGGAAGCAAGAGATCATCGACCTGGCACTCAAAGAGCTAGCAGAATTCTTTCCCGCAGTCCGCGCAGCCAAGCTCGTAAAGTCAGCCGTCATCAAAGAGGTCTTCGCCACCTACTCGGCGCTGCCCCTTTCAGACGCATACCGCCCGCCCACGCAAACAGCATGGCCGCGCATCTTCCTCGCCGGAGACTGGACCCGCACCGGATGGCCCGCCACCATGGAAGGCGCTGTCCGCGGCGGATACATAGCGGCCGAAGCGCTCACCGTCGCAGACAACAACCGCGAGTATTTTCTACAGCCTGACCTGCCGGCCCGGGGGCTGATGTCGGTCTACAACAAATAACCTTTGCGGCCCTTCGCGTCCTTTGCGGTAAACAATCACTTCGTCAACAAAAACACTCCCACACAAACCAGCCCCGCCGCCGTCCACCGGCGCGCGTCCACTCGCTCGCGCAAATAAAACTTAGCCGCCAGCGTATTCAAAATAAAACTGAAGCTGGACGATGCCGGCACCACAAAACTCAAGTCCGCCCGGTTCAGCGCGATTAGCAAAGTAAAGAACGATCCCGCCATAGACGATATCGCCAACCAGAACCACCCTGATCCCAACACGCGCCCCACCGCACCCGCGATCCCATGCTCCCGCCGCACCACGCCCAAGTCGCCGATCAATGTCATTGCCTTGCTCATCAATACGTCGCCAATCGACGACAACACGATGAACACCACCAAGATCGGCCAGATAGATAGGGGGATATTTCTCACGGATGCAGGTCCGGTATCGGCGCATGCTTCCCGCCGCCCTTTCCTTCCGTATGCGAAGGCCCGCGCGTCACGAAGCCAACACCTGCGGTGATAAGTGCAATCCCTGCCCACCGCGAAACCGTCACATGCTCATGCAACACCACGGCCGAAAGGATGGCCGTAAGCACATATCCGAAGGAAGTCGCCGGCATGATGAACGTCAAGTCGGCCCACGAAAGGGAAGCGATGTAGCACGAGAAAAAGCAGATCAGCGTAAACACGCCCAAAATGACCCACGGATCAGTCAGCACCCCAAAGACTGCCAGCGGATGGTCCATCCCAATATGCGGTTGCCGATTCATGCCAAGTTTCAGGAAGAAATCCCCAAACGTGGCACACACCATCAAGCACGCGAGCACAAGATATTTCTTAAACGTCATCGCAAATAAGAAAGGCGGCTCAGATCAAGCCGCCTTTCAATACTAATTTGATTCTCGAGAAACTAAAAACTAGAAACCGGAAACTGGTTCTAATCGTCTCCCGCCGCCCCCGCCGCCGCACGCGTCTTCTCTTTCACTGCCGCCACGTCCGCGCGCAAGCCTTTGGCTACTTTTGCGCGCTTCGACCGCAGGCTCATGAACTCCCTGGCTTCGCGATACAGCCGCTTGCGGTCATTTGAATTCCGCATTGCCTTGCTCACGATACGCCACACCGCCTTGGGACGGAAATAATACTCATCGTAGAAACGATGCACGGCATCCAGCGCGTAATCACGCGGCAGGTTTGGGTATTCGATCATCGCCAGCTGGTGTCCACCATCGTCGGCCATGTTTTTCTCGTGCAGGATGAACCCATTCTGCTTCGCGTAATCGTAAAGCTCGGTTCCCGGGTACGCATGCGCAAGCGACACCTGGATCGTCTCGCAATCGAGGTCTTTGGCGAACTGGATCGTGCGCTCGATGCTCTCCTTGGTCTCGCCCGGCAAGCCGAGAATGAAATCTCCGTGGATGATCAGGCCGAGCTTGTGCGCGTCGCGTGCGAAGTCCCGCGCGCGTTCTACCGTCGCGCCCTTCTTGATGTTTTTGAGGATCTGCGGATCGCCGCTCTCAAAGCCCACGATCATCAGCCGGCATCCCGCTTCCTTCATCGCTTTCAGCGTTTCGTAATCGGTCGTCACGCGAGAAGTGCAACTCCACGTTATGCCCAGCGGTTTCAATTTCTCGCACAGCTCGATCGTCCGCGCCTTCTGAATATTGAAAGTGTCATCGTCAAAGAAGAACTCTTTGACCTCCGGCCACATCTCTTTCGCGCGCTTCATCTCCGCCGCCACGCGATCGGTCGAACGTTTCCGCCAGGCGTGTCCGCTCAGCGTCTGCGGCCACAAGCAGAAGGTGCAAAGCGCCGGACATCCGCGCGTCGTGTACAACGCCACATACGGGTGCAACAGGAAGGGCACGTTGTACTTCGTCACATCCAAGTCGCGCTTGTAAACCGTGGTCACGTCCGGCAGCGCATCCAAATCCTGCACCTGCGGTCGGTCCGGCGTATGAATGATCTTCCCATCGGCTCCGCGGTAAGAAATCCCGAGAATCTCTTCATACGGCTTCCCATTGGCAAACTCTACGGTTGCATAGTCATACTCGCGACGCACGGTGAAATCAATGACCGGACACTCACTCAGCGCGCGCTCAGGATGTATCGTGACCGGAGGCCCCACGAAGCATATCTTCAGCTTCGGATTCGCCTCTTTCATCATCACGGCCAGCTTCTTGTCCACCTCGAAGCCAACGGTGCTGGTGGCCAGCACCAGGAACTCATAGTCCTTGCCGATCTCCACCGTCTCTTCCACGCTAACGTGGTGCGGCGGCGCATCCAGCAGCCGCGACCCCTCCAGCATGCCCGCCGGGTAAGCCAGCCATACGGGATACCAATACGATTCGATCTCACGCGTAGCCGGCCAGCGCGAGCTCGCGCCCCCGTCAAACTTGTCAAAAGAGGGCGGTTGCAGAAAAAGTGTCTTGAGAGGCATTCGAACGATTTTAACAGAGGCCATCGCCATTCCCGAGAGGGAAAACGCCCTATGGATTGGTGGTGCCATGATTACTGATTGGCGAGCGAAAACTGCTTAGCTGTCTGCCGGGGCTGTTTTCCAGCTCAATCCAAAAATCTCTGTACCCCGTTCTCCGTGTTGGGTTCTCGGGAAAACGTTCACTTCCCGCTCGTCGCCCAGCTCTCGATATCACCCGTCTGCATCAGCAACTGCATCAGTGATTTCTCCAGGTCGAAGTTCGCTTGCATATACGCGGTGAACTTCTGTCGCTCGGCCAAGTGAGCATTCTCCTGGTCGCGCACTGTCGCCTGCCCCGCGTCGAGCCGCGCTTGCACGGTGGTCACGTCGCTCGAAGCTAATTGATATTCCAGTTGCGCCACATCACGTGCCGCCGCCAATTGCCGCACTGACTGCTGCAGCTTCATCGCCTCAGCCGTTACCTGGTTCTTCACGTCTTCCGCCTGCTTGCGCGCTTTCAATGCTTCATAATCCGCGGCCTCTGCATGTGCCTTCTGCGCCGGATTCAAAATGTTCCAACGTAGCACCGCGCCCACCGTCACATTATGTCGTTGGAAAGTCTCGCGACGGAAGTACACGTCATAGTTGTTGTAATGCGCCAGCGCGGCATACTGCAGCGCGTAGTCCATCTGTGGCCACATCGAGCGATGCTCGCCCTTCGCCGCTGCCTCTTTCGCCAACGCTTGTTCGTTCGCTACTTGGATGTCCGGGCTGGCAGCGATCGCCGCAGGCAAGAACTCGCGCGCATCCACCGGGACCGGAAGCGCCGGGATCGAGTCGGACACAGTCTCGATCTGCGCAGCCGGCAAGCCCGTCAATTCCGATAGCTTGGCGCGTAGCAGGTCCATCTGCCCGCCGGACTCTTCCATGCTCAGCCGCACGCGAGCCAGTGACAACTTCGCCTTCGTCAATTCGACTGGTGAATCCACTCCTGCTTGTGTGCGTTGCTGCGCCACAGTCTGCACGCGGCTCGCCGCCTGCTGCTGCTGACGCAGACTGTTCATCGAGGATTCCAAGCTGTCCAGTTCGGAATACGTCAGTGCAGTGTCAAAGATCACTTGTTGTCTGCGCTGGTCGGCCAGCTTCGTCATCGCCGCCAACTCGTGGCGGCCGGCCTGGATGAACTGTTTCTGCGCCAGGTTGATCACATACGCGGTTGAACTCACGTTAAGGAGCGAGGGCGCCAAATTCTCCAGACTCAAGGGGAAACCATTCGAATAACCCAGACCCGATCCCACCACGACCTGCGGAAGGAAGGTGAACCTCTGCTGTGCCAGGTTGCGTTCTGCGATTTTTTGGTCCGCCTGAGCGATGCTCACCCCGGTGCTATGGCTCAGAGCCAATGCGACCGCCTGCTTCAGAGTTACAGGTTCGCGAGTGACTGGAGCCTGACTGACCTTCTCGTCCGTGACGGCAGCCACGGAATCCGCTCGCAATGCCAGCGGCCCGCTGGCAGACTGCCCCATCGACAACGACGGACCGGAAGCCTGGCCGTCCGCTGCCGCAGCCATCGCAGCCACCAACCCCACTATCGCAACCAAAGACAATCGTTTCATGCAAAACCCTCGCAACATGCCCCGATTGTACCCGCATAGTGTGCAGGTTCAAAGATGCCGCAAGCGCCGTGGATCTCGTGTAACGCCGGCGTCCCGCCGGCTGTCGTGGCGGCATCCTGCCGCACCCCAATGCCGAACCCTGCCGCCACCGCGATGCCGAACCCTGCAGCCGTCCGCAATGCCGAGACAAATCATTGCTTGTCATCCTGAGGCCCGCTTTTGGCCGAAGGACCCCTATAACTCTGCACACTGTGTGCACTAACCGAAGCCAACTTTAAAAGGTTTTCCTTGCGTCTTTGTGCCTTCGTGGTGGGTTTTGCTTTTGATCTTCAAGAAACGGGAAATCTTCGTGGTGGGTTTTGCGAAACCGGAAACGGATTTCAGAACCTAAACAGATAGCTCAATTTAACAAACACCTGCCGCCCATCATTGATGAATTGCGTCGGCCGTTGCACTAATCCGTTGGGTCCTTGGATCAGCGCAGGGTCCAGCGTTGAAAGGTTCGTGTTATAGCCCACATACAGCGCGGTGCCAGGATGGATCAGGTAGGTGAACAAAAAGTCGTAATTGAAACCCTTTGACGGATCCAGCGCCACCAGCTCCGGATGCGACTGCGTAGTGTTGTACTGCCCAATGAATCGCACGCTCATCTCTTTGTTGATCTGGTAATTCCACTTCGAGCGCACCACATGCAGGTTGTAGAGGGTGTGATTGCGAAGGACTGCGTCTTCCCACCAATCCGCTAGATAAGTGGTGGTGATCTGCAATTGTGTGAGCGGCTTCACCGTAAGGTTGGCGTTGTAGAGCCGCTCGAATCCCTGTGCGGGCGGTCCGGACGCCGGGATCACGTTAGGTGTATCGCCCCAAACGCCCTGCACCCAGAAATTCAGCTTCTTGAAATAGTTCGTCTCAAAGTAGATAGACCGCCCGCCATTGGCATAGTCCCGCACATCGGTGAGTGTGCTGTAATCTTTCGGACGCAGCGCCGAGCGCGCCGCATTGTAAGAAAAATTCAGGAACGTGCTGTGCTTGAACTCAAAGTGCCACCCCGGATTGATCTGATAATCCAGCCGCACCCCTTCATGGTCCCAGTTCGTGCCTTCAAAAAAATTCGGTCCGAAGGCCACGATGAACGAGTTCTTTGGCCGCCAGTAGTAATCAATGAAATTGCTGAATCGCCGGTAATCGGGTCTCGCAAAGAAGCCTACTTCAGAGGTATTCAATCCGTTGCTATTGTCCTGATAAAGCGAATTGGCCTGGAACTTCTGGCTGCTGTAGCCGGCATACAGGTTTATCGCCGGACCGGCAAAGTAGTTTCCTTGCAGGTCGCGCGTGGACGATTCCAGCACCTGGAAATTCGCAAAATAATTCTTCTTCCACCTGAAGTTACCGTCAACGCCGCCGACGCGGTTCCAACTGCCGTCAAACTCGCGGTCCGTGTACATCACGCCGATCGTTGACCGGTTAAAGACGTCGTACGCGACCCTCGCCACGTAAAACTGGGCCTTCTTGCCGAATTCCGGGTCCGTGACCGGCACTACTTCCCCCGGCGACTTATCATTCGCGAACAGCGCTCCCAGTGACCATTTGCCGAGCTTGCCCGTGAGTCGTGCCCCGTATTCCGGATCAACGATGTTGCGTGTGTAAAGCAACGTGTATCCCGGCGTATTGAAATAATTGCTGTTCTCCAGAAAGAACGGCCGCTTCTCCGGGAAGAAAACAGGGAAGCGCTGGTTCACCGTGATCTGCGGCTCGTCGCTTTCCACTTGGCTGAAGTCTGGTTTCACCGTGAGGTCCAGCACCAGCGAGTCTTTGATCACGAACTTTGCGTCCGCTCCCACGCGTCCGCCCAATTGCTCGCCTTCAAAATGTGCAGGCGTGTCGATATTGTTCAACGAGCGGTCCGCGCGCCAGATACCGTAGGGATTCAATTCGATGTTGCGCCCCGGCGAGATGTGCTCAAGGCCGTTCATCCACGCTTCCTGGTTCAAGCGACCGTTGATCTTCGCGTTCACGTAGGGCCAGTAGTCATCCTCATTGTTGCGCGGGATATTGCGGTGCAGCACGATGCCCCATTTCTGCAAATCATCGTGGGAAAAGCGCAAGCTGCGGAATGGGATGCTCATGATCACTATGTACCCGTTGTCTGTGCGCTTGCCGTCGGTGTTCCATACCGTGTCCCAGGACAGGTCCACGCCGCTGTCCTCTGAATAGAGGCCCTCTTGCTGGATGCCGATCGGATTAGACCCGAATACGTATCCACGTCTTTGGTCTTGATACGTATCAAAAATGACCGTCACGGTGTCATCGGTATCGGCCGTCTCGCGCTTGGTCAATTGCGAACGGATCAGGTTGGCATGGTCGTCGTGGCACAGGAACACCACGTACACGTTGCTGCTGTCATAGCCTAGATATGCGTCCGTCCGCTGGCTGGCCGCGGCGCCGTCTGTCGGATTGCGCTGCGTAAACCCGTCGGCATGTCCCATGGTCAGGGCGAAAGTATTGCTGGGTTCCAGGTTCGCAAAGTCTTCCAGCACCGGCGCGCGCTCGATCTTAGGAATACGCAGGATCTTCCGCACGCCCGTGGACGTAGTCGCGGCCGCCATCTTGTTGGCCGTTGCATCCTGCGGATTATTAACCGGCGGGATTTGCGCGAAAACAGCAGACGTCACCGGCAGCATCGCGCCAAGCAAACACACGCAGATTGTCTTCAAAGTTCGCACTCGAATGGGTGTTTAGGGGTACCGACTTCCAATCCTACCCGCTTAGAC
This sequence comes from Terriglobales bacterium, assembly GCA_025935035.1. GTDB lineage: Bacteria > Acidobacteriota > Terriglobia > Terriglobales > Acidobacteriaceae > JAICLA01. The sequence continues at coordinate 6,234 of JAICWB010000049.1, read as the reverse complement.
GAGCCTCATTAGAAACGGTTATGAAGAGAATACTCAAAATCCCAGAAGCGGTTACCTATCCGAAGACGGGTGCCTACGCAAGTCCGAAGGGACGAATTCGCGAATGCCCGGATCGCCTAACTACTAACCACTAACTACTAACTACTAACTACTAACTACTAACTACTAACTACTTCCACCTATATTCCCGCGCCATAGACTTCGCTGCGGCAAACTCTTTTTCCGCTCCGGCCTTGTCTCCCTGTTTCTCCAGTATCTTTCCCAGCAATACATGCGTCTTGAACGCGGGCGCCTCTTCGCTCTTGTCGGGCGCGGCCAAATACTTCTGCGCCAGTTCAGCGGCAAGCTTCAGGTCCTGTCCGGATTGAAACAGCATGTCCGCCGCATCATTCAATACTGCTGCCGACTTATGCGGCGACGAAACTGCCTTCTGTATCGCCTCGGTCATAGCGGCATTGTTCTTGCGGTCCTTGTAATAACCCGCCAGGTTCAACCATTGCTCGGCGGGAGTCTTGCTGCCGGCGATCGCAGCTTTGTATTCCTTTACCGCTGCCGCCTCGTCTTTGTTCTTCTCCGCTATCTTTGCTCGGATGAATGCCGCCACCGCCGGGTCCCGTTGCGCGATCGCATCCGCCTGCGCTTTGGCTTTGTCGACGCCGCCACCCATCATGCCCGGCGCATCGGTGTAATATTCCGCCAGGTCTGATCGCGCGTCCTCATTGTTCGGATCAAGCTGAACAGCCTTCTCAAACTCGCCGCGTACTTTACCGGCCAGCCCCGCCTGCTTGAACACGTTCACCTTCTCGGCCTTCTGCCCGTACGCGCGTCCCAGCCATAGGTGATATTCAGCGTTGTTCGGCGCCATCTGTACGGATTTTTCCGCTTCTCTGATCGCCTCGTCGGTCTTGTCTTCCGCGTAATAAGCCCGTGCCAGCAGATTGTGAGAAGCGGCATCATCTTTGCCCTTAAGCGCCGCGATCACCTCATCGACCTTCCCAGCATTCAATAGGGAAGCAACGGACGTGGAACCTTGCGGCGCCGGCGCCGCGAATAAGGCTGTCGTTATCAGAAGCGAAAGAAAAGTGCCCAGGAGACACTTAAAAGAAAAAGGTTTTCTTTGTGTCTTTGAGCCTTCGTGGTGGGTGTTCTTTTTCAAATTACAAATTCGTGGCAATCGCCAGTGTCCTATTGCTGCTCGACCTTCACCGCTGCTCCGTCCGCCAGCGGTTGTGAGCTCAGCGAACCCAGCGCGACTACCTGATTGTCTTGCAGCCCTTTACTTATTTCGATGCGCGTGGGGCTCGACAAGGACGTGTCAACTTCCGTCTTTTTCAGGTGTCCGCCTTCCACCACATATACATACCGCTTGCTGCCTTCCTGCACCACCGCCTCGCGCGACACCGTCAGCGCATTCTGCTGCTCGGCGATGATCACATTCACGTTCACGTTGATATTCGGCAGCAGCTTCAAATCGGCGTTGTTCACGTCGCAGACCACTTCGCCGACGCTTCGCGTCCCCCGCGGCACTACCGTCGTCGGCACGTGCGATACTTCTCCGGTCCAAGTCCGCCCCGGTATCGCATCCCAGGTCAGCGTCACTTTCTGTCCTATGCGAAGCTTGCCGATCTCCGGCTCGTCCACGAACGCATGCACCTGCATCCTTTCCAGGTCTGCCACCTGCACCAGCAGGTCTCCTGCATTCACGAACGCGCCCTTCTTCACCGGCACCGAATATACGATCCCCGCATTCGGACTCACCACATTCGCATGCCGCACGATATCTTCCGCCGCTGCCACGGCCGCTTTCGCATCCACTACCGCGGCTTGCGCCCGCGCCACTTCCGGCCCGGAATACCTTCCTGTGGTCTTTTCTTGCAGCAGCTTCAGGTCCGCTTGCGCGCGCGTCACGCGGTTCTGTGCCTCTTGCACTTCACCCGCCGACGCCGCCTGCGTGGTCTGCAGCTTCTTCAGCGCCTCGTAATTCCGTTCCGCGGCGTCCAGTTCCGTCTTTGCCTTCGCTATCCCTGACTGGTTCGTCAGGATCTCTTCCTGCGACCCGCCCCGCCGGATCGCCGCCATGTCCGCTTCCGCCGCCCGTTCCTGTGCCTGCGCATGTGCCAGTTGCGACCGTGCCTCAGCCTCGTCCAACCGGATGAGCAACTGTCCGGCCTTCACGTGGTCACCCTCTTTCACTAACACTTCGCTCACCAGCGCCGGACCCAGCGTCCGCGACTGAAAATTGTTAGTCGGCTCCATCTTGCCGTTGGTCGAGATGCTGCTCATGATCGGTGTCCGCTCCACCTTCTCCGCGCGCACCGGTATCTCTGACTTCACTGAATACGAGGCCGCCAGCGCGATCACCGCCGCCACTGCAACGCCGATCATCAATGTCTTATTCCTGCTCATTCATCTCCAGCTCTTTGGGCAAGGGTCTAGGACTGGAATCGCGTCCTAGGGGGATTCTTCTAGAGTAATACGTTTTTGCCCACTCTCCCTCATTTTTCGCTGCCTCCCGATTGTCATCCAGGTTCTGCCATCTCAGCCGTGTCCCTCACACATCTAATCCGCCAAGCACGTTCCTAAGTTGCCATGGGACTAAGAGAGATCAAGACCGCCACTTTCCAAGCTGTGCGCGATTTGCTTTGCAACCGCGTGCTGGCGATCTCCGCCGGGCTGGCTTATTTCTTTTTTCTTTCTCTTTTTCCCCTCCTGATTTTCCTGGCTGCGGTGCTCGGCTATATCCCCGTCCCAAACCTGTTCCAACAGATCGTGGACATCATGGCCAAGTTCGTTCCCGCGCAGGCCATGCAGGCGATTCAGCCCATCATTGCCAGCGTGTTGCGCCCACCCGGCACCGGATTACTCTCCTTTGGCATCATCGGCGCTCTTTGGGTCGCATCCAGCGGCTTTGCTTCGCTTATTGATGCTCTGAATGTCGCTTACGACGTTCCCGAGACCCGCCCCTACTGGAAGACGCGCTCGCTCGCCGTGTTACTCACTCTCGTAGTCGGCGGCCTGGTCGTCATCGGACTAGGGGTAACACTGCTCGGACCAAACTTCGCTCTACGCCTCTCTCACCACATTCATCTCAGCGCCATCTTCGTGAAAAGCTGGCCAATTCTGCGATGGATCGTGATCTTTGCCACCATCGTCCTCGCGGTTGAATGTCTCTATTACCTGGCGCCCAATGTGAAACAGCGTTTCCGATTCACATTGCCGGGTGCCGTCATCGGGGTCATCGCCTGGATCATCATCTCCCTCGGCTTCGGGATTTACGTTCGCGAGTTCGCCAATTACAACGCCACCTACGGCGCGCTTGGCGGCATCATCGCGCTCATGTTCTGGTTCTATCTGTCCTCGATCGCCATTCTGGTCGGCGGTGAGATCAATGCCGAACTCCTTAAGGCCGCCGGCAAAAAACTTAAGATCAAGTGTCCTGACCCGGTCAAGGAAGCCAAAGAAAAAGAAAAGCAGCGCGCCGTGGCTGCCATCGAACACAAGTACGAAGGCAAAGACCGCCGTCGCGCCTCGGAAGAGATCTCCGCCGAAAAATATCCCGGCCCGGAACGCCGCCATCCCGCCGCGGCCTGATTAATCCCGAAGCGAAGCGACGGAGCCCTATAACTCTGCAAATTATTTGTCACCAGCTTCCACTCGTATGGCAGCGTCGTCGGCTGCGCACGCGGGCAATACAATGTGGATTTGTCACTCTGCGCGACCAATCCCTATAACTTCCTAAACAAATCGCGACGGTGCTTCTCTGTTTCGCCAATCACAAATGGCCTACGCGGCCTTTTTATTCTTAACTCCCACGCGCTCCGGCGTCTCCGGCACCGTACTCGGCGGATCACTCGCAGGAAAAGAATCAGCGACCGTCTTATCAATATTCGCCTCTTCTGAGTCCGCGTTATGCCGCAGCGTCTCTTCCGCCTTTTCTTTGTGCGCCGCCTCTTCCACCACAACCACCGGAGTTCCCGGAACCGGTATCCGCACCTTCTTCTTTCGTCCAAACATGATTTTTCTCCTGACACGATTAGATGCCTGCCCCCTCAGAATTGTCATTCCGACCAAGCGAGCGCAGGCAGGAACCTGCTTTCAGTCGCAAGACCTCGCGACCCGCAGCCCATGCGGGAATGGTTTGCTCGCGCATACATAACAGCCGGTTGACTTTGCTCTGACCTCACGCTTTCTTTGTGAAACTCCGTGTCCTTTGTGCCCTGGTGGTGGGTTCTGCTTTTGACCTTGCAAATTTTGGCAATTACAAATCTTGCCTGTAAACTAAATAGTTCCACTCCATCTCCTAAGGCCTTCTATATAAATGTCCGATTCACCGAGTTCCACCTACAACGGCTTGCCCATCCCCAAAGACGGCGCTCCCATCAAGTTTGAGAACGGCAAGTTCCATATCCCTGACAATCCCATCATTCCTTTCATCGAAGGTGACGGCACTGGCCGCGACATTTGGCGCGCCAGCGTCCGCGTCCTCGACGCCGGCGTCAAGAAAGCCTTCGGCGGAAAGCGCCGCATCGTTTGGTATGAAGTCCTCGCCGGCGAAAAATCCTTTAAGCAGCTCAACACCTGGCTGCCTGACGATACCGTCTCCGCCTTCCGCGATTTCCGCGTCTCCATCAAGGGCCCTCTCACCACGCCCATCGGCGGCGGCATCCGCTCGCTCAACGTCACGTTGCGCCAGACACTTGACCTTTACGCCTGCCTGCGTCCCGTTCGCTATTTTGATGGTGTGCCCTCCGCCATGAAGCATCCGGAAAAACTCAACGTCGTCATCTTTCGTGAGAACACTGAAGACGTCTACGCGGGCATCGAGTGGAAGCAGGGAAGCGAAGGCGCAAAAAAGATCATCGACTTCCTCAATAATGACATCTTGAAGGGCACCAAGAAGCAGGTCCGCACGGACTCCGGCATCGGCATCAAACCCATCTCCATCTTCGGAACCAAGCGTCTCGTCCGCAAAGCCCTTCAGTACGCCATCGCCAACAACCGCAAGACTGTAACCCTCGTTCACAAGGGCAACATCATGAAGTTCACCGAGGGTGCGTTCCAGGAGTGGGGATACGAACTGGCGAAAGAAGAATTCCGCGATCAGGTCGTCACCGAACGTGAGAGTTGGGTCCTTGGCAACAAAGATGCCAACCCCAACCTCACCGTCGAAGAGAACGCTGCCATGGTCGAGCCCGGTCTCGCCATCGCGCCTGAAGATTTCAAAAAGAATCTCTACGCTGAGATCGCTGACGTTCTCACGAAGCTCGGCAAGTCGCACGGTAACGGTGCGTGGAAGAAAAAAATCCTCATCAACGATCGCATCGCCGACTCCATCTTCCAACAGCTCATCATCCGCCCGGAAGACTACGACGTTCTAGCAACGCCCAATCTCAACGGCGACTACATCTCTGACGCCGCCGCCGCGCAAGTAGGCGGACTGGGCATCGCCCCCGGCGGCAACATCGGCGATGGTTACGCAGTCTTCGAAGCCACCCACGGCACCGCGCCCAAATACGCTGACAAAGATATGGTCAACCCCGGCTCCGTCATCCTCAGCGGCGTCATGCTGCTCGAATACCTCGGATGGAACGAAGCTGCGCGCCTCATCGAGAATGCCATGGAGCAGACCATCCGACAAAAAACCGTCACATACGATTTCGAGCGCCAGATGCCCGGCGCCAAAAAACTAAAGACCAGCGAATTCGCCGACGCCATCATTCGCAATATGGACGCCGCCGCATCCGCCGCAAAGTAGCATGTGCACCGGGACGCATCGAATCGGTGCTTTGACTTTCGTTGTTCAACCACCAAAGTTCGTTAGTGTTTCAGCATGTGGGACTGATTATTTTCATTGTTCGACCACCGAAATTCGGACGTAGAGTCAAAATGCAACAGCAAGCAACCAGTCCCGAAGGGATGCAATGAAGTTAGCCCGCCATGGAGCGAAGCGGAATGGCGGGTAAGCGAGAATAAAAAGTAGAGTCCCGAAGGGGCGGCAGCATTTTTAGTAGCACGAAAAAATTAATTCGGCGCGGAACGCCGCATTACCACGTCACAACCCAAAAGGATTTTGACTTTGGTTTCTCCGCGCCTCGCGCCTCTGCGTTGAAAAACGATTTTGATTTCTAGATAGGAGAGCACCATGCGCAAGAAAGTATCCATCGTAGGTTCCGGAAACGTCGGCGCCACCGCCGCCCACTGGATCGCCAGCAAAGAACTCGCTGACGTCGTACT